>JAAYGY010000036.1 GCA_012735575.1 Clostridiales bacterium | reverse complement strand
TTGCTGCAGGGAGTTTTGTAGCATAGAACCTGAGGATGTTTATAAAAAAATGGGTGAGCTTGGACAAAAAGCTGAAGAGGAAACACTAATAACAATGCCCTTACTTTATGGGAGTAGAAGATATTCCAGATATGGGAATATACAAAATCTCACATATGAAAATTTTACTCCTTCACAATTAATAAAATCATTTTTGACTGGAATAGCTGAAGAATTACATGAGTTATACAAGTTAATGCCGGAAGCTGTACGGTTAGGTAGAGTAGCCATTGCTGCATCAGGTAATGGTATACGTAAAAATCCTTTATTAGTACATCGTATTGAAAAACTGTTCAAAGTACCTGTAAGATTGGGAGAGGAACAGGAAGATGCTGCTATTGGAGCAGCTATTTGTGCAGCTGCTGGCTGTAAAATCAGACCAAACTTTTATATTTAGATATGTATAGATAAATAGATCTTATGATATATCATATTTTGCTTTAATAAAAAATACTTTAACAGCTTGATGATACTACTGATATACAATCAAATGCACTCTTTTTTCCTATGTTGACTAAATAGTTCGAAAAGCATTATAATAGAATTATAAGTAATTCTGGGCATGTACCCAATATATTACATAACATAAAGAGGGGGAGATATCAATATGGCTTCTATGAAGGTTGTAAAGCCAGAGAACAGATTTAAAGGCAGGCTACCTAAGATAGGTATAAGACCTGTTATTGATGGTCGACGTAGAGGGGTTAGGGAATCACTAGAGGAACAAACCATGAACATGGCAAAGGCAGCGGCCAAGCTTTTTGAAGAGAATCTACGTCATCCTAATGGAATGCCTGTAGAGTGTGTTATAGCAGATACCTGTATTGGTGGTGTGGCAGAGGCAGCTGCTGCAGCGGACAAGTTCCAAAGGGAAGGTGTAGGAGTTTCTCTAACTGTAACTCCATGCTGGTGCTATGGTTCTGAAACCATGGATATGGATCCACTTACTCCCAAAGCTATTTGGGGCTTAAATGCTACTGAAAGGCCTGGTGCCGTCTATCTGGCTGCAGTATTGGCGGCTCATAATCAAAAGGGCTTACCTGCCTTCGGTATCTACGGAAAAGATGTACAGGATGCCGATGATACCACTATTCCTGAAGATGTAAAAGAAAAGCTATTAAAATTTGCTAAGGCAGGATTAGCTGTTGCTACCATGAGAGGCAAATCCTATCTGGCTATGGGTGGTACCTCTATGGGTATAGCAGGTTCCATGGTAAATCCTGATTTCTTTGAAAGCTACTTAGGTATGAGAGTTGAATCCATAGATATGTCAGAGTTTATTCGCCGTATTGAGGAAGAAATTTACGATAAGGAAGAGTTTGAGCGGGCTCTTGCATGGGCTAAAGAAAATTGTAAAGAAGGTCCAGATATTAATCCACCGGAAATGCAGGCTTCAAGAGAGAAGAAAGACCAAGTATGGGAAACCGTTGTCAAGATGACTATGATAGCCAGAGATTTAATGGTTGGTAATGAGAAGTTGGCCGAACTAGGCTTTGGAGAAGAGGCTCTAGGACGGAACGCTATCCTTGCAGGTTTCCAGGGACAAAGACAATGGACCGACCACTTCCCCAATGGAGACTTTATGGAAGCCATTTTGAATTCTTCCTTTGACTGGAACGGAATACGTCAGCCATACCTAATTGCTACAGAAAACGATAGCCTAAACGGAGTAGTAATGCTCTTTGGACATCTCTTAACCAATGCAGCCCAGGTATTTGCGGACGTACGAACATACTGGAGTCCAGATGCGGTTAAGAGAGTAACAGGATATGAATTAACAGGTAAAGCAGCAAATGGAGTAATTCACTTGATAAACTCCGGTTCAGCGGCTCTAGATGGTACAGGCCAGCAAAGCATTGATGGCCAGCCAGCCATGAAGCCTTATTGGGAGATTACCCCAGAAGAAGCTCAAGCTTGTTTGGATGCAACATCATGGAGATATGCAAATCTAGGATATTTCCGTGGTGGCGGATATTCCAGCAGATTCTTAAGTAAAGGAAATATGCCGGTTACCATGACCAGATTAAACCTGGTTAAGGGATTGGGACCAGTTCTGCAGATAGCTGAAGGATACACTGTTGATCTACCTGAGGATGTAACAGAAACCCTATGGAAGAGAACCGATCCAACCTGGCCAACAACCTGGTTTGCTCCCAACTTGACCGGAAAGGGAGCCTTCAAGGATGTCTATTCAGTAATGAATAACTGGGGTGCCAATCATGGAGCCTTATCCTATGGTCATGTAGGAGATCTATTTATTACCTTGGCATCAATGCTTAGAATTCCTGTCGCCATGCACAATGTTTCTGAAGAAAGAATTTACAGACCTAGTGCATGGGGCGCATTTGGTACCGTTGATTTAGAAGGTTCAGACTACAGAGCCTGCAAGAATTTTGGCCCTCTGTACGGAAAATAATTATTCAATTGACATTCTCATTCACCTTTATAGTTAGGAAACATATAATGATATTGAAATACAGTATATAGGCAGCACAGAGATCCAATGATTAACTATAAGGGGGTATGAGTATGTCTTTCCTCGGAGGTTCTGATGACAGTTTGTTATTCTTTTTCCTCCTGCTGGTAATTATTTTCTGCAATTGCGGACTCTTTGACGAGGGCAGCGAGCTATTATTCTTCTTCTTACTCTTAGTAGTACTATTTATGGGAGAAGATGTATGCCGTAGTCGTAGATAATGGCTAATAAAGAAGCCTCTTTCTAATAGGAAAGGGGCTTCTTTTGCTTTTATATTGCACTAATTTCGGAAAACATTATATAATATACATACATTAAGCCGTTGTGCTGGTTTGACCTTTAAATCACTATGTATATAATGGCTATTGATAAGTGAACGCCTTGGCTGATTTGGCTTTAGAAAACTTGGCTTTTGGAATGCAGAATAGCCGTAGCCGAGGCAGGATGCCAAGGCAGCTTCCACCGGCAGGACGCCGGTTTGGAAGCGGTAGGCTTTTCAATATGAAATAAGCCTTAGTTTTCTCCAAATCAGTTATGAAGTGAACGTTCAATAGCCATTATGATTCATATGAGATAAACCAGCACAACCAGTTACATTAATACACTTAAAAAGTGTATGATATTAAGAGAAATGAAAATATTAGACTTAAAAATATGTGCAAAGAGAGGCGTTTTCTTATGAAAGTGCTTTTATTGACAGTAACTGCTGGCCATGGGCATACCCAGGCTGCCAAGGCAGTTATGGAGTACTTACAGGAGTATAAGGTTGAATGTGCCCTTTTAGATACTTTGGATTATATAAATCCTATCCTTGGGGAATCTGTAGATAAAGGATATCTATATTCTACCAGATTTACCCCCAATGTTTGGGGGAAGATATATAATTTGGCAGATAGTAGAGATAAGAGTGATGGGAAATTTTCTATATCCCATATTATGAACAAACTCTTATCAAAAAAACTAATATCCTTTTTGGACGACTATAAGCCGGATGTGGTGGTTTGTACCCATATATTTGCTGCTCAGATTATAAGTTATCTTCAGGGTGAGGGAACCATTGATACAAAAAGTATTGGGATTGTGACGGATTTTACTATCCATCCTTTCTGGGAGGATGCGGATTTAGATTACTATGTGACTGCCAATGAGCTGTTAAATCACCAGGCATCTAAAAAGGGTATTGATACTAGTAAAATACTGCCCATAGGTATTCCTATACATCCTAAGTTTGGTAAAAAGATGGATAAATTAGAGGCCAGAAATATATTAGGGATCGAGGACAAACCCACAATTCTCATTATGAGCGGAAGTATGGGTTATGGAAATTTAGAAACCGTTATTACTGATATGGATACCATGGATATGGACTTCCAAATAATATCCATATGTGGGAATAACAAGAATTTAAAAAAGAAGATAGATGGGATGATAACAAAGAAAAAAGTCTATAATTATGGCTTTACCGATAAAGTAGATATTATAATGGATGCTGCTGACTGTATTGTTACCAAACCTGGGGGTCTAACTACTTCCGAAAGCCTGGCCAAGGGTCTTCCTATGATTATTATCAATCCCATACCAGGGCAGGAAGAACGGAATGCAGAATTTTTATTGAATAACGGTCTGGCACTTATGGTAAGTGAAACCTTTCCTGTGGATGAGGCCATATACCATTTGATGAATAATATATGGAGACGAAAATACTTGATAGAGATGGCTAAAGCCGTTGGAAGACCAAATGCTACCAGGGATTTATGTAATCATATTATGAGTCTGAAGTAGGGCTTAGAAAATTTATCTAATAATTGGGAAGTTTAACCTGGAAAATTTAATAAACTTGTAATAATTTCGTAAAAAAATATTAAAAACCCCTTGAAAAAGTCAAATATCTATATTATATTATAATTATATATTATCTTTTTATCTGACTATAGGGTATTTTGACTTATTGTGTAGGGGGTTTTTTAATGTTTATACCAAAATCAAAAAAGTATGCTAAGGCATGTGCAGCAGTGAGCATATCAGCAGTCATGTTATTATCCACACCCTCCCTTTCTTCAGCAGCTTCTTTGCTGAAGCTTGGCAGTTCAGGTAGTGAGGTCCGTGAGGTACAGTCGAGACTAAAGGATTTGGGTTATTTTAATTATTCTAAAATTACAGGATACTACGGTACAGTGACTAGGGATGCTGTAAAATCATTCCAGGCCAGCAAAGGGCTTACACAGGATGGAATTGTGGGAGATAACACCAGAAAACATTTATTTGGAGAGACCGAAAAATCCAGTTCATCTAGTAAAACATCAACCCCTATTTTAAAGAAAGGTAGTAGAGGTTCAGCTGTAAACCAGCTTCAACAACTACTAAAGAACAAGGGATATCTAAAAGGTGCAGTAGATGGAATATTTGGAAGTGGAACTGATTCAGCTGTGAGATCCTTTCAAAAGGATGCAGGGCTGGCGGTAGACGGAGTTGTCGGTTCAAAAACCTGGTCTGCTCTTCAATCTGGAGACACCTCATCTAGAGGTTCCAGTTCAAGTGAAAGTACCATTAATGTAGCATTAAGAAAGGGCAGCAGAGGTTCAGCAGTAACTAAACTGCAGGAGCTGCTAAAGGATAAAGGCTATCTAAAGGGTAAAGTAGACGGAATCTTTGGTAGTGGAACAGATTCAGCAGTTAGATCCTTTCAAAAGGATGCAGGACTGGCGGTGGACGGAATCGTAGGTGCTAAAACCTGGTCCGCCCTTCAATCAGGAGATTCCTCATCAAGAGGTTCCAGCTCTAGTAGGGATACTACTGCTACAAGATCATTGAAGATAGGCAGTAGAGGCACGGAAGTGGCCAACCTGCAGCAACGGTTAAAAGATCTAGGATATACCATAGGCAAGGTTGATGGCATCTTTGGTTCTCAGACCCAGAAAGCCGTAAAAGCCTTTCAAAAAGACAACGGTTTAGTTGCCGATGGTATAGCCGGACCTAAAACTATTGAAAAATTAAGTAATCCAGCTAAAAAAGGTTCTACCACTGAATCAAAGGACAATGAAAGTAAATCAACTGAAGTTCAAATGCTTCATTGGTCAGAGGTAGACAAGCTGTGGCCCAGAGATACATATGCAACAATTATTGATTATGATACAGGTAAGAGTTTTAGAGTAATGCGATCAGGCGGGTATAATCACGCTGATGTTGAGACTGCAACAGCAGAGGATACTGCAATATTAAAAAGTCTGTATGGGGGAGCTTTCTCATGGAGTAGGCGGGCTATAATAGTGCAAGTAAATGGCAGGTCCATAGCTGCCAGCATGGCAGGAATGCCCCATGCAGGGCGTGATGATATGCCAAATAGAGCCATGGTATCCAATAGAAGCGGTGGATATGGATATGGCCAGAATTTAGATGCTGTGAAAGGCAATGATATGGACGGGGTATTTGACATACATTTCTATGGAAGCAAAACCCATGGAAGCAACAGCGTATGCTCTCAGCATCAGGCTCAGGTTAAAAGAGCAGCAGGCAAGTAGGCCCTGTTGGTATCATCCTCCTTTTCCATTACATATAATGATATGAGATTATATGTAATGGCAGGTGAGAGGGGTGTATGGATACTGGAGGCCTATTTTGGCCATGGGATCTGTAGGCCCGGAAGTGGAGATGCTGCAAAGAATACTTTACAGCATAGGCTACGACCCAGGGCCAATTGATGGGATATTTGGACCTTTAACAAGAAGTGCTGTAGTAAAATTTCAGATTGATAATGGACTGGTGCCCGATGGAATAGTAGGACCCAGGACATGGGCAGCAATTGATCTTGTTTATCCATAGAAGAAAGATATACAGAATAGGACTATACAAAAAGCAGGATTGCACCTTATTTGGCAATCCTGCTTTTTTAAGTGTATTTTTGCATATTATAGATTGATTATAGATTAATAGGTTATTGTAAGGCTTTTTGTATCAGATCCATCTGGGAGAGGATACGTTGGAACAGATAATCAACCAGTGTAATAGCAGTCATGGCCTCTACCACAATAACTGCTCTGGGCACTATGATAGGGTCATGACGCCCTTTTACAACTATCTCTACATTCTTTCCCTGGGTACGGTCAATACTTTGCTGTGGAATGGAAATGGAGGAGGTAGGTTTGACAGCTGCTCTAAAAACTATGGGAGATCCGTCACTGATACCGCCTGTTATCCCGCCTGCATTGTTACTTTGCTTAAATACCCTGCCTTGGTTATCTACCCGTAGGGGATCATTATTCATTGATCCTGTCATTTTGGCGGCCTCAAATCCACTGCCAAACTCCAGGCCCTTAACAGCACCGATGGAAAATATGGCCTTGGCCAGTGCTGCATCTAACTTTTCAAAGACAGGTTCACCCACCCCGGGGGGCATGCCATTCACTACGCACTCTATAACCCCTCCAGCGGAATCTCCTTTCTCCTTAAGTTCATCCAAATACCGCTGTGCCTTGAGTGCAGCCTCCTTATCAGGCATGGCAAGAGGGTTTTTGTAGATTTCATCTACATCAAAATTAGAAGGCTGGATTTGGATATCACCTATGGAAAAGGTGTAGGCCAAAACCTGGATACCCAGATAGCAGAGTATTTTTTTGGCTATGGCACCTGCCGCTACCCGGGCAGCGGTCTCCCGCCCGGAGGAACGCCCGCCACCTCTATAATCCCTAAAACCATATTTTTGGTCATAGGCGTAATCAGCGTGTCCCGGTCGGTAGGTGTCCTTTATATCACTATAATCTCTAGAGCGCTGATTCCTATTAAATATGATCATGGATATAGGAGTCCCAGTTGTTTTCCCTTCAAAAACTCCGGACAGTATTTCTACCTTATCATCCTCAGTGCGGGGGGTTGTATATGCTGTCCGTCCTGGTTTTCGCCTGTCCAAATCCTTTTGGATATCTTCCTCACTTAGGGGAATGCCGGCAGGGCAGCCATCAATAACCACCCCCAAGGCTGGACCGTGGGATTCGCCCCATGTAGATATGGCAAAATTTTTACCGAATATAGAACCTGACATTTTTATCACCGTCCATAAAACTCAACTCTAATAACTAATCCTAAATTAAAATTTTACCACAAAAATCAAAAAAATCAAACAAATAGAATCCCTTATCTTTAACTAAGACCAGGGAAATGTTATTATATTAACGGAGGGAAGTGATGATTTGGTTTTAGGTATAGGAATAGATATAATTGAAATTCATAGAGTTGAAAAGGCCATGGAAAAACCAAAGTTTGTGGATAAAGTTTTTACACCTGGGGAACAGGAATACTTAAAGACCCGAAAAAACAATCCAAGTACTGCGGCAGGATATTTTGCTGCCAAGGAGGCGGCGGCTAAGGCTTTAGGTACAGGTTTTGGTATGGTAAAGTGGACAGAGATTGAGGTAATCCGTCAGGAAAAGGGCAGGCCAGGCATAAAATTATACGGAAATGCGAAAATTGCAATGGAAAACATGGGGGGCAGCAGCATACTACTATCCATATCTCATTCAAGAGATAATGCTGTGGCTCAGGTTATTATATGTTAGGGGGATTTTGCATGTATGTAACCACACCTGATGAAATGAGAAGAATAGACAATAGAGCTATAGAAGAGTTTGGCATTCCCGGTGCTGTGCTTATGGAGAATGCCGCTATTAGGACTGTGAATGTAATAGAAGAGAAATACCCTGCACTTTTTGATGGAGGAAGGGTTATTATTTTGGCAGGATGCGGAAATAATGGAGGGGATGGGCTTGCTATTGGCAGGCACCTTATGTTAAAGGGAGCCAAAGTCCAGGCCTTTCTTTTCTTTGCTGAGGAAAAGTTTACAGGGAATGCAAGGCTTAATCTGGATATATATAAAAGGCTGGGAGGCCATATTGAGCTTGTTACTCATGAAGAGGATATAAAGACATTAAAGGGGAGTATATACCAGGCAGATTTAATAGTAGACAGTATCTTTGGTACAGGGATTACCAGAGACATTGATTCTTTAATCTATAAGGCGGTGGATATGGTAAATAAAAGCCCTGTTCCTGTAGTAGCAGTAGATATCCCATCAGGGATTAACGGTAAGGATGGAAGGATAATGGGGATCGCCATAAAAGCCCAACATACGGTTTCCTTTGGCTACCCTAAGAGAGGACATATACTCTACCCGGGACGGGAATATACCGGCAGGCTCCATGTAGTTCCCATAAGTCTGCCCCAGGACAGCTCACAGGCTGTAGGGGTTAAGACATTTACACTGGATGATAAAGAAATGGCCCAAAACTTAATGGAAAGGCCCAGACAGGGTCACAAGGGAACTTTTGGCAAGGTAGGCGTTATAGCTGGTTCTCTGGGTATGGCCGGTGCTGCCTGTTTAACCTCCATGGCTGCCCTTAAAGGAGGATCGGGTCTGGTAACCCTGGGATGTCCAGCAAGTCTTGTGCCCATATTTCAAAGTAAAATGACTGAGGTAATGTGCTATCCTTTGGAAGATGGCCAAAAGGGATACTTGACTTTAGATGCAATTACTGGTATCCGGGACTTTTTAAAGGACAAGGATGTTTTGGCCATAGGGCCAGGGCTTGGTTCAAAATGTGATGGTTTAGAAATTATTAGGTATATTTTAAGGGAGTTTGATATATCCATAATAATGGATGCAGATGCACTCAATCATATATCCAGGGATAAAAGATTACTTTCAGACTATAAGGGTTCCATTGTAATAACCCCTCATCCTGGTGAGATGGCTAGGTTGACAGGGAAGAGTATCCAGGAAATTGTAGCATCACCCATAGAAACTGCTACAGAATTTGCCAGGGATATGGGAATTATAGTTCTTTTAAAGGGTGCTGTATCCATAGTAGCTCATCCCGAAGGAAATATTTATCTTAATTCATCAGGTAATGCAGGGATGGGTACTGGAGGTAGCGGTGATGTGCTTACCGGATTGATAGCTTCAATGGTAGCACAGGGCTATTCACCTTATGATGCAGCGGTCTACGGATGCTATATTCATGGTAGAGCTGGAGACTATGCCAGGGAGAAATGGGGAGAAACGGGTATGATTGCTGGAAATCTGCTAGATGAACTGCCATTGGTTTTTAAGGATCTTTTTAGCCTTAAGGGATAATCATGGTTATCCGGGGGAGAGGTAATGCTGAAAGGATACAGGATGGCTTTGGTACTGGGGTTGATTCTCTGTATTATTATGTTTACAGCTTGTAGAGAGAAAACCCCGGAAGAAGTTTTTATCACAGCTCAAAATGCATTAAACAGCTTAAAAAGCTATAGTGCAACCATCACATACAAGGTGATAGACGGTCAGGAGGAAAGGGAATACCGTTTTAAACAGTGGGTCAGCATGCCTTCCTGTTTTAAAATCCAATTAATAGAGCAGAATAATAACATTGGAAAAACTATTGTCAGTGATGGTCGTAATATGGTCATAAAAAATCCTGAAATAGGTGATTCACTAAAGCTTGATGTAGGGACTTTAGAGCAGCAAAGACCCCTATTTATAGGAGATTTTCTTAGATCTTACTGGATGGCTGAGAATGTAGACAAAAGAATTCATGTAGATGAGGGTGTAGAATATGTTATCTTTACCTGCCCCTTGCCCAGCCCCAATCTATCTGTAGGTAGTCAGGAATTATGGCTTAGATCTCCCAAAATGGTTCCTGCCATGATGATCACCTATGATTATAGTAATCAGATTTCCAGCATAATATTATTTGAGGAATTTGATAGTAACTGGCAGGAAGATCAGGATTTTTTTAATACAGAAGACTAATAGGGTTTTGAATTTCATTGCCAAAATATATATTTTGGGATATAATACAGAATATATGGTGGTTTCTAAGGATCCATATATGCTAGGAGGTGCTGTCTTGGCTGAGCTTAAAAAAATATTAGTTAGTTTGCCCGACAGTTTGCTACGTGAAGTGGATGAAATTGTAGCCATGGGAAAGAAAAACAGAAGCGAATTTATTAGAGAAGCCATGAAACTTTATATAAGAGAGAGACAGAAAATTGAAATACGTGAGAAAATGAAAAAAGGCTATGAGGAGATGGCAAAAATTAATTCGGAATTAACAGAAGAAGGGGCTAATTCCGACATTGAAGCTTTGGAGAAATACGAAGCAATCTTGACTGGACGTGAATAGCATATGGTTAGGAGAGGGGACATTTATTATGCTGATTTGAGTCCAGTAGTGGGATCTGAACAGGGCGGTGTCAGGCCGGTATTAGTTGTACAAAACGATATCGGCAACAAGTATAGCCCTACCGTAATAGTGGCAGCTATTACGTCCCAAATACATAAGGGAAAACTACCTACTCATGTTGAAATCAGTGCCTCTGATTATGGTTTGCCCAAGGACTCTGTTATCCTTCTTGAACAGATCAGGACTATTGACAAGAAGAGACTAAAGGAAAAGATCGGATATCTTTCTCCAGAGATGATGGAAAAAGTCAATGAGGGTCTCCAAATAAGCTTTGGATTGATAGACTTATAATCGGATTGCATTTGATGCAATCCTTTTTTTGGATAAAAATAAAGCACATGAAAAATTTTCGTTGGATTGAGGAGTACATATGAAAAAGAGAACAGTATATTCAGATTATCTGTATATAGTACTAGGGACTTTAATTACCAGCTTGGCATTTAATTTATTCTTAATCCCCCACAAGATTGCACCTGGTGGTTTAAGTGGTATTGCCACGGTGATTTATTACCTTACTAAGGGAAGAATCCCGGTAGGTGCCACTATGCTGGCACTTAACGTGCCACTGTTTATCATGGGGATTAAGGAGCTGGGAGGAGGGTTCGGACTTAAGACCCTTATATCCACACTATTGCTGTCCGTGTTTATAGATATTATAAAAGTTCCGCCCATGACCCATGAGCCTATATTAGCCTCTATATATGGAGGAGTTGTAATGGGTGTAGGCCTGGGTATAGTTTTTAGAGGTAATGCCACGACTGGAGGCACAGATCTTTTTGCCAAGATAATACATAAACACTTTAACTTTGTAGGAGTGGGATGGGTACTTTTTGTAGTAGATTCTCTGGTTGTTATAACCGCAGCTATAGTTTTTGGTCCTACCCAGGCCTTATATGCCTTGGTATCCCTATATCTGGGTAGCAAACTTATAGACCTTATATTGGAGGGTATTCATGCAGCCAAGGCCTTCATGATAATTTCAAACAACTCCCAGGAGATTGCCGACAGAATTATGAAGGAACTGGACAGGGGAGTTACCCTACTGCAGGGTAAGGGAGCCTATACCATGCAGGAAAAGGATGTTATAATGTGTATTATAGATAGGCTTCAAACCGTTAAACTAAAGGAGATAATCAATCAAATAGATCCCAATGCCTTTGTAATTGTGGCAGATGTAAGGGAGGTAATGGGAGAAGGGTTTTCTCTAGAATAGTTTTTTTGGTCATCTAATCAAGGGTTGCGACTTAACACATTGTGTAAAAAAAATGGGGGGTAATAAAGAATTATGAATGAAAATGCAAATTCCCTTAGGGCTATGTCGGTGGGAGAAATTTTGGACAACACCTTTAAGATCTATGGAAGGAATTTTTTAAGTATTTTAGTCTTTAGTGCTGTGATTGGAGGAGTTTTCAGCATTATAAATGGGCTTGTATCATACCAAGCCATGCCCATGCCAATGACCAATGTTTCATGGACTCAGTTATTAGAGAATCCTGATCTGGCACCGGAAATTGACCCCAATGTTTTTGCCGAGATGATGCCCAAGTTTTTGGCTTTTCAAGGTATAATGATATTATTAATAGCTATAAACGGAATATTTATTAAACCCTTTGTCCAAGGCGGGATTATCAATCTAACCTATAATGATATAATAGATCAAAGATTGACCACAGGACAGGGATTGACAGCAGCTTTGAAGAAATTTTGGAAACTGGTTCTCACAAGCCTGTCTTTAATACCCTATTATATAGCTGTAGGCATTGTACTGATAATAATATCTGTATTATTTGTTGTTCCTCTAATATTTTCAGGAATCGCAATGTCCAATGATCCTACAGGAGGCAAAATCGCGGGCTTTATCCTCATGTTGTTTATAACAATTGCTATAATGATAATACTTGCAATCCTGTCCAATGTATTTGTTACCTTTACTTATCATGGGACAACTATAGAAAATATCTATGGATTTAGTGCAATTGGAAGAAGCTTTAGGCTAGTTGGGAAAAAGTTTTGGAGGGTACTGGGCATAAACCTGCTCATATACCTGATAGTCATTATAATTAGTATGGTACTGGGATTTATATCAGGAATAACCTCCTTGCTATCGCCCAATCCTCAATTGGCGGATTTTATTGTAAGCTTTCTTATAACCGCCTTTATTACTCCGATTATTTATATAGCAACCACATTACTGTTTATAGATATTAAAGCCAGGGTAGAGGGTATCCAGGAGCAAATAATAGTGTAAACTAGAGCCAGGCATGAAACGAAGAAGGGAGTATATAATGGAAGTAGGGATTTCCACTGCAAGTTTTTATCCAGATGCTTTAATAGAAGAATCCATTCCTTTAATAAAGGAGTTGGGTGCTAAAAAGATAGAAGTATTCCTGGGAAGTTTTAGTGAATACCAAGAAGATTTTTGTAGGAAATTAAAGGACATTATAGATCAGCATGAGCTGACTGTTTATTCAGTTCATACTTTAAGTACTCAGTTTGAGCCACAGTTTTTTTCTCTTACAGAAAGGCAAAGAAAGGATTCCCAGAATCTTTTTGAAAAGGTCTTTACATGTGCCAGGATTTTGGGAGCAGAGGTCTATGTGTTTCATGGTCCTCCTGTGCGAATAAATGCCAAGCCCAATATAAATTTTCCCAGGATAGGGCCTTTGTGTGATGAGTTGGCCGATTTTGCCGGAGAGCATGGAATAAAATTTTCCTGGGAAAACGTGTCCTGGTGCTGGTTTGCCTATCCCGAATTTGCCAGCAGACTGCTGGAGAACACAAGAAGTGAGAACATATATTTTACCTTGGATATAAAACAGGCTATGCAGGCTGGATATAGTGCTATAGATTTTGTGAAAACCATGGGTAAAAGACTGGTAAACATCCATGCAATAGATTTTTATGAAGATGGCAGGCTTACCCTTCCTGGCAGGGGGATATTTGATTTTAACAGTTTGTCCAGGGAGTTAAGAGCCATTGACTATAAGGGGCCAATTTTTCTGGAGGTTTACAGAAATAACTATGGGCATTATAGGGAGTTAAGGGAGTCCCTGGATTTTTTGGAAGGAATATTTATTTAGAATAAATATTTTAATAACAAAATAAACTTAAGGCCGGTATTTTTCTACCAGGGAGTTGATCCATACCTGGTTAGGGCCTTCTACTATGGACATGGGCTGGTCCACCTGCTGATTTTCTTTAGGGAAAAGCAATATCTTAGGTCCCTGGCGAGTCTGTCCTTCCCAGACATTGAGGTGGAGCAGCACGTACTCTCTATATCCCTCCTTATATACTATCAGGGTGGTTTCACCCCAGGATTTTGGATGTATTTTCTCAAAGCGGGTATCAGGGGATATCTTAACTTTTATATTAGGTGTATAGCCATCTTTATCGGTTTTGTATTCCTGGTTGGCCTCTGGTATTACCACTATGGCTCCCTCTATAGGCTTTTCACTAAAGCCGTCAACCACCTGGGGCTGGATATAGCCAAATTTTTCAGATGAACTAACTTCTAAAAGGTTTTCTTCTTCATTTTGCTGTGAAACGTGACTAAATACCCTTATTTGTTTATTCATATACTGGTTTTCATTTATATAGCCCCTATACCACAGGCCGGCAGCCATTATAGTAAGAATAACAAGTCCATTTACGGATTTCTTCTTTTCCATCAATCCCTTCACTTCCCAATGTTTTGACTTATATTAAAATGTTTATTCTAATAATTAAAAGATAGAACTTAAATCCACATTTAGACCTATTTGCAATTATAGACAAATCCATTATAATCAGAGATAAGGGTGGAAATAAATACTCGTGGAAAGGGTGTAGGATATGTTGCTTGATTTGTTAAAACAGAGAAGAAGTATCAGAAAGTATGAAGATAAGGCAGTGGAGAAGGAGAAACTGGATGTAATATTAAAAAGCGCATTATTATCACCATCTTCCCGAGGAATAAGACCCTGGGAATTTGTTGTAGTCACTGATAAGAAAGTTTTAGAAAAGCTTTCTCAATGCAAAGCACACGGCTCTCAATTCTTAAAAGACGCCCCCCTTGGGATTGTAGTAATTGCAGATACCCAGGCATCCGATGTCTGGATTGAGGATGTTTCCATTGCCTCAACTATAATACAACTATCTGCCCAATCTTTAGGACTTGGATCCTGTTGGATACAGGTTAGAAACAGGAAAACTTCTGATAATCAAAGTTCAGAAGACTATATAAGGCAGTTTCTTAATATACCTGAAAAATACAGTGTTGATAATATAATTGCCATAGGCTATCCGGCCGAGGAAAAGAAACCCTATAGTGAGGATTCATTGCTGTATGATAAAATCCATATGGGAAAATTTTAAATTATTAAATAAAAGTCCTTTTATAAGGGAGAGTTAAAAAATGATAAGCAGAATAATGAATTTAATCCTGCAATCCAAAATTCAGGAAATAAAGAGTACCTATCAGTATAACGCAAATTTTCAAACCAATAGCCTATTTCATTCTATTTTAAAAGAACAGCTGGATCAAAGGCAATCTCCATCTTTTACTCTGCCTATAACCAGTACCCTAATTCCTCTACAGCTAAGGCAGGCGTATTCTTCTGGCATCAAGGCAGATATTATAGGGCCTCCATCCCAGTATGATGATATTATTCTAAATACCAGTAGAAAATACGGAGTAGATCCTACCCTGGTAAAGGCCGTAGTTAAGGCTGAATCCAGCTTTAATCCAAATACTACCTCTCATTGTGGTGCCATGGGCTTGATGCAGCTTATGCCTGGAACAGCAGCAGAACTTGGTGTTAGCAAACCTTATGATCCAGTACAAAATATTGATGGTGGAGTAAGGTACTTAAAGCAGCAACTTGAACGATATAACGGGAATGTAAAACTGGCTTTGGCTGCGTACAACTGTGGACCCGGAAGGGTTAAGCAATTGGGAGTGACCAATTTAGATGATCCTGCTCAGGTAGCAAAATTACCCAAAGAGACTCAAAACTATGTTAAACGCGTTATGGAATATGCTGATAGTTATAGAGTTTAAGTATAAAATAAGCTGGTACAACAGGATAAATTAGATTAAGACAACCAGAAAGGAGATTTCCTTTGTGGTTCTTTTTTTATGTGCGCCCAGCATGGGTAAATCTAATGGGTGAAAGTCCCTAACACACCCTAGTAGTGGGAAGTGTATAGCTTAAAAAAAGGATGTCCATCTAAAAAATAAGTCTTGACATTTAAGCGGGTTTGAGTATAATAATAGTAACCATTACTATTAGATAGGAGTTCTTAATATGAATAAGCGATACAGTGCGCAGAAAATGATGATTGAGAATGCTTTAAAAGAGCTAGATCATCCAACTGCAACAGAAGTATATGAATATGTGAGGGAAAGCTATCCAAATATTAGTTTGGGTACAGTTTATCGCAACCTAGGTATAATGGCCGAGGCTGGCGAAATATTAAGGATTCCTTCAGGACAGGCTCCTGACAGGTTTGATATAAATATCCATGAACATTTGCATGTATTATGTGCAGAATGTGGGCAGGTCTTTGATGCAGAAGGGCACCAACTAGAGGATTTACTTGGGAAAATTGATAAACTGCTGGAGGAGTCCACAGGTGTTCATATAGAGGATAGATCAATGCTTTTTCAGGGTGTTTGTTCCCAGTGTAGAAAACAGTAAACTATGAACTTTGCCGGTTAAACCGGTTAAAAATAAAAATTGTGTACTTAAGGAGGATAATCTATGGCACTTATTGGAAAAGAAGTTTCAGATTTCACCGTTAAGGCATATGTCAATGGAGAGTTTAGGGATGTAAGCAAGGATGACTTGCTGGGCAAATGGTCTGTCTTTGTATTTTATCCAGCTGATTTTACTTTTGTATGCCCTACAGAACTGGCAGATTTGGCTGATCATTATGAAGAGTTTAAAAAGAACGGAGCAGAAGTCTATTCTGTATCAACTGACAGTCATTTTGTTCACAAAGCCTGGCATGATGCTTCTGAAACTATTAGAAGAATCAAGTTCCCTATGTTAGCTGATCCTACAGGAAAACTCTGTAGAGACTTTGAAGTATACATTGAAGAGGAAGGAATGGCATTAAGAGGCAGCTTTATAATCAACCCTGAAGGAAAGATAGTAGCCTATGAAGTTAATGATAACAGTATAGGCAGGGAAGCTGCTGAGCTGTTGAGAAAGGTCCAGGCTGCTCAGTTTGTAGCAGCTAACGGTGATCAAGTATGTCCTGCTAAATGGCGTCCCGGGGCAGAAACTTTAAAGCCCAGCCTGGATTTAGTAGGAAAGCTGTAATCTTAACATAAAACTATATACAACTTTGTCTCCATGTGCTATTAATATATAAACATAATGGCTATTGATGTCTGTGCGTCAATAGCCATTATGTTTTAATAAAGGAATTTATGCTTCATATACATAGTGATATAAAGCCCAACCAGAACAACCAGATAGATTATAGAAGTAGAAAAAATGCTGTTTGATTGTTGAATATATCAATAATTGAAATGAAACCATATGAATTTTACGATATAATAGGCATAAGTGTTTGGAAAATTAAAATCGCCATACTTACTGGTATTGCTGCAAACATGTCTATTATGACAGATTTGCCTGTTTATACGGAGGAGTTGATTAAGTTTTGAATTATAAATTTGCAATAAAGACCAGATGTATTATAATTTAAAGTAATAAAACAAACAGATATTAATAGCCGGGAGTCTGGTTAGAGCACATTAAAAAGGTGTATTATTAAAAGTAACATATAAAACTGGCAATACTAGACCTAAGGCAAGGATATTTAGGTTTCTATACTTTTGAAGGAGGAAAAACAAATGAAGTCAGATATTGGTTTAGTAGGTCTTGCGGTTATGGGACAGAATTTGGTTCTTAACATGGAAAGCAAAGGATACAGGGTATCTGTTTATAACCGAACTAGGGAAGTTACAGAAAAGTTTATGGAAGGAGCAGCCAGGGGTAAGGAAAATATTGTTGCCTCATATTCTCTGGAGGAGTTAATAGAGTCTTTGGAGAAACCCAGAAAGATAATGCTTATGGTAAAGGCTGGTCATCCGGTAGATATTATCATCAATAATCTATTGCCCCTATTAGATGAGGGAGACATTATAATAGACGGGGGAAACTCCTTTTTCAAGGATACCATTAGAAGAACCAGGGAGCTGGAAGAGAAGGGTATTCTCTTTTTAGGTACTGGAATTTCTGGAGGAGAAGAAGGGGCACTTAGGGGTCCCAGCATCATGCCCGGTGGAAGTAAAGAGGCCTGGGAGCAGGTTAAGCACATCCTTATTGATGTTTCAGCAAAGGTTGATGGCAAGACCCCCTGCTGCGACTATATAGGACCTGATGGAGCAGGGCATTATGTAAAGATGACTCATAACGGTATCGAATATGGAGATATGCAGCTTATAAGTGAAGCCTACTTTTTAATGAAAGAGTTACTAGGCATGTCAGCTAGTGAAATGCAACAGGTCTTTAAAGAATGGAATGAAGGCGAACTTAATTCATATCTGATTGAAATCACAGCAGATATATTGGGTAGAGTAGACGAGGAAACAGGTTTGCCCTTGATAGATCTTATACTGGATAGTGCAGGTAGTAAAGGAACAGGCAAGTGGACATCTCAGGAGGCCTTGGAGCTGGGTGTAGTTGCTCCAACAATAGTTGATGCAGTTTTCGCCAGATATTTGTCAGCAATTAAAGAAGAGCGAGTGGAAGCCTCCAAGATTCTAAAAGGACCAGAGCCTAAATTTGAGGGCACATCTTCAGAAAGGGAACAGTTTATACGGGATATAGGCAATGCCTTGTATGCATCTAAGATATGTTCCTATGCTCAAGGATTCCAACTGTTAGATCAGGCATCCAAGTTTTACAAATGGGATCTAAACTTGGGAGACATTGCCCTCTTGTGGAGAGAAGGATGTATTATTCGTGCTCAATTCTTAAATAAGATTAAAGAAGCCTACGATAGAAATCCAGATCTAAAAAATCTGATGCTGGATCCCTACTTTAAAGAAGTTCTGGAAAGAGCACAAGACGGTTGGAGGCGGGTCATTAGTACAGCTGTTCAAAATGGAATTCCTGTATCCTCCTTTAGTTCTGCTCTGGCTTATTTTGACGGTTATAGAAGGGAGAGGTTGTCTGCCAATATGGTTCAGGCTCAAAGGGATTATTTTGGGGCTCACACCTATAGGCGTATAGATAAGGAAGGAAGCTTTCATACCAATTGGATGGAAAAATAAGGAGGAAGGCTATGAATGTTCTAGCATTGGAGGCTAGCACCTCATCGGCCAAAGCTATAATATACTCAAGCAGCCAAGGTATAGTGGCTGCTAAAGATCAAGCCTATGACGAGGGTATAAGTAATGTGACAACCCAAGAACCAGAAGGTGTATATAGGGCGTTGATGGAATGTGGCAGGTCCTTGCTGGAATCCTTTGAAGGCAATATTGATGCAATAGCGCTTTCAAGTACCTGGCATAGTTTGCTGCTTATAGATAAAGGGGGAAAGCCCATAGGCAGGACCTTGACCTGGGCCAATAACCAGGCTGCAGAGACTGTGGACAGCTATAAGAAAAACAGGGATCTGACAAATGAGATATATAGAAAAACGGGGTGTCCTGTACATACCACCTTCCCTCTATGGAAATGGATACATGCTAAAGAAAAGGGTGGTATATACAGGAATTCTGTACTTATTTCATCTCAACCTGAATATATATTTCAGCGTATGACCGGAGAACGTGGGGTATCCTACAACGTGGCATCAGGTACTGGCTTTATGAATATCCACAATCTGGATTGGGACCATGAAATCTTAGAGTTTGCAAAGCTATCCTTAGATCAATTGGCTCCTCTTCGGGAGGCTGAGTTTAGTGCTCCCCTAAAGGATGAAGCAGCAGATTTTTTGAATGTAAAGAGGGGGATACCCGTGGTAATTACCGGAGCAGACGGGGCTATGAACCAGATAGGTGCTGGAGCTATGGGAGATGGCATAATGACTATGTCTGTTGGCACCAGTGGTGCAATCCGCATGGCCACCTCCCACCCTGTAATTCCTCAAACACCATCAACCTGGTGCTATTATGTAGCAGAAGGCAAGCGGTTGGCAGGGGCTGCAACATCGGGAGCGGGAAACTGTGTAAACTGGTTTGTAAATAGGTTTAATAACAGGGCCTATAGTTATGATGAACTGGAGAATATGATAGACAAGGACAGGCTAATGGATGCCCCAATATTCTTACCCTTTATGTACGGGGAGCGCTCTCCAGGCTGGCGGGGTGCTAGACTTGGAGGTTTTCAAGAAATTAGGGATCATCATGATTTAGGAGATTTCTATTACTCTATTTTGGAAGGTGTACTATTTAATCTTTATCAGTGTTACCAGATACTCACTAGTGTTGGAGGAGTTCCCGAGGAGATTAGGATTTCTGGAGGTATTGAAAATTCCCCCTGGTGGCTGCAGATGGCGGCGGATATATTTCAAAAGGAAATATACACCTTTGATATGGAGCATGCATCTATCATGGGTGCAGTAGCTATTGTGCTTAAGGTGTTGGGACAGATCAATTCTTTACAGGATTTTCAGCAAAAACCTAAAAAGGTTATCACTCCCAATAGGGATAAGGCCAAATTTTATGGAGAGCGATTTCAAAAATATATGGAATGGTACAATAAAACTTGTGATTGAGGTGAAAAAATGGTTAGACTTAGCATCACTTCAAAGGATGGGCAGGGGATTGGCAAAAAAGAGCTTGAGGATACTTTAAGAGGGTCCTTAGAGGGCCAAGACAAAGAATTAAAGAAGGTTTTACTAATTCCACCGGATTTAACCAGGGCTCATTCCGGGGCTGGGGACATTACCAGTCTATACTATAATATACTAAAAGACTACTGTCAGGTTGATATTATGCCTGCACTAGGCACTCATATGCCTATGACTTCTGAGGAGATAGATATATTTTTCGGACCGGATATTCCAAAAGAGCGCTTTATTGTTCACAACTGGCGGGAGGATGTAGTTAAAATTGGCCAGGTTCCTGGAGAGTATATCAGCAAGATTTCTGAAGGGTTAATAGATGAGCCCATAGATGTAGAGATAAATAGACTTTTGCTTGACAAAAGCTATGATCTAATTATATCTATTGGCCAGGTGGTCCCCCATGAGGTAGTAGGCATGGCCAACTACAGCAAGAATATATTTGTAGGCTGTGGGGGAATGGACATTATAAATAAAAGTCATATGTTAGGTGCAGTCTTTGGAATGGAGAGGATTATGGGAAGGGATCATTCCCCTGTACGCAAGGTTTTTGACTATTGTGAGGAGCATTTTATAAAGGATATACCCCTTATGTATGTTTTAACCATTACTACAAATAGTGAAGATGGAATTAAGATTCATGGACTGTTTGTAGGAAGGGACAGATCATTATTTGAAGAAGCGGTAAAGCTTAGCCAGCAAAAGAATTTGGAATATGTGGATAAGCCTTTAAAGAAAGTTGTGGTCTATCTGGATGAACAGGAGTTTAAAAGCACCTGGCTGGGCAATAAAGCTGTATATAGAACCCGGATGGCCATCGCAGATGATGGTGAGCTAATTGTATTAGCACCAGGGGTGAGGCAATTTGGTGAGGATAAGGAAAATGACAGGCTTATCAGAAAATATGGCTACGCTGGCAGGTTGAAGGTACTCCAGCTGTTTAAGGAGAATAAGGATTTACAAGAGAATCAATCAGTGGCAGCCCATCTCATTCACGGTTCTTCGGATGGAAGGTTCTCCATAACCTATGCTCCTGGGCATTTAACCAGGCAGGAGGTAGAGGGAGTTAATTATAAATACATGGACCTTGAAGAGGCCTTGAAAAAATATGATCCTGGTAAGCTAAAGGATGGATTTAATATACTGGAAGATGGTGAGGAGATCTTCTATATTAGCAATCCAGCCCTGGGATTGTGGACTGACAAAAGCAAGTTTACCGAAGATGTGTGAAGATATATAAAGGAAAGTTTAGGGGGATGAGGGTGTGAAGCAACTAAACAGACAGATGTTAAAAGAAGGGTTGGATACTTTTCAAGGGATAAAGATAGGTAGTATGGAGGATATGCCTGAGCGTATCATTCAGTTTGGTGAAGGAAATTTCCTGAGAGCTTTTGTGGACTGGATGGTAGATGAGATGAACAGCCAAGGTCTGTTTATGGGCAAAGTGGTGGTGGTTCAACCTATACCCCAAGGGCTTTGCCATATCCTAAACCAGCAGGATGGCCTATACACCCTCTTATTAAGAGGGATAAATAAAGGGCAGGTAGTAGAAAAAAGGCAGATTATTACCTCTATCAGCAGGACCATTAATCCCTATGAGGAATGGCAGGCATTTTTAGAGTGTGCAGCTCAGCCTGATCTAAGGTTTATAGTTTCCAACACCACTGAGGCAGGAATTGCATACCTAAAGGAGGATAAACCTACTAGTAAGTGTCCAACATCATTTCCCGCTAAGGTGACGGCATTTCTTTATGAGCGGTTTAAAGCATTCAATGGTTGCCCGCAAAAGGGTATGATAATTCTTCCCTGTGAGCTCATCGATAAAAATGGAGACAATCTAAAGAGAATAGTGCTTAGGCTTATAGATGAATGGCAATTGGAAGATGAATTCAGACAGTGGATTATAGCGCACAACCACTTCTTAAATACCCTGGTGGACCGTATCGTGACCGGATATCCTGTAGATGAAATTCAAAATATAACAAAAGAATCAGGTTATGAGGATAGGCTGGTGGATACAGGGGAAATCTTCCATTTATGGGTTATTGAGGGAGATAAGAAACTGGCAGAGGAATTCCCCCTTCATAAGGCAGGATTAAATGTCATTTGGACTGATGATTTAACTCCCTACCGTACAAGAAAGGTACGGATACTAAACGGAGCCCATACCATGACAGCACTGATGGCATATCTTTATGGTTTAGACACAGTAAGACAATGTATAGAAGATAAAGTAATATTATCCTACATGAAAAAAGGCATATATGACGAAATTATTCCTGTTTTAGATTTACCACATAAGGAGAAAATGGAGTTTGCGGAAGCAGTATTAGAACGATTTGCAAATCCTTTTATAGAACATAGGTTACTTAGCATCTCTTTAAATTCAGTTTCTAAATGGAAGGTTAGGGTATTGCCTTCATTAATGGAATACGTGGAACTTAAAAAAGAACTGCCACAGGTTTTGACCTTTTCCTTAGCATCTTTGTTGGCCTTTTATCGTGGAACTCAGCTAAAAGACGGCGCACTTTTGGGACAGCGAAAGGATGAAACCTATAGCGTCCAGGATGATGAAGATGTACTGGAGTTTTTCCAAGAGATTTGGTCCAATTATGAGAAAAATGCTGATCTGGACTTATTATGCACACAGGTTTTAGGGAAAAAGGAATTTTGGGATATGGACCTTAATCAGATACCAGGCCTATCTCAAAAGGTTAAAGGCTACTTAAGTGAGATTTTAACAAGTGGCATGGCCACTGCATTAGGGGGGATAGTATGACTGCAAGTCCTGTATTAAAGATCCATGAAAGGGATAATGTTGCGGTTGCCTTAGTGCCTATAAAAAAGGGAAATCCCCTTAGTTTTAACAATGTACATATTGAGGTAGCAGAGGATATAGGAGTAGGGCATAAGATAGCCATAGAAGATGTAGCTGCTGGACAAAACATCATAAAATATGGAGCACCAATAGGGCATGCCACTCAACCTATTAAGGCTGGTAGTTTGGTACATGTGCACAATATAGCTACCAACCTGGAGGGAATACTGGATTATACCTATGAGCCTGAGGATAAAACTACTACTAATCCCAGTTCTGCCTGTCAAATCACCTTTGAAGGGTACGTAAGACCTAACGGAGATGTGGGAATACGAAATGAGATATGGATCGTAAATACTGTAGGCTGTGTTAATAAAGTAGCTGAAAGGCTGGTCTATTCTGCACGACATCATTTTAAAGGACGGAATATTGATGGAATTCATTTTTTCTCCCATCCCTATGGATGCTCCCAGTTAGGGGAGGACCATAAAAACACTCAGAAAATCTTAGCCGGCCTGGTCAACCATCCCAATGCAGGAGGTGTGCTGGTGTTGGGACTGGGCTGTGAAAATAATAATATAGAAGAGTTTAAAAAGGTATTAAAAGAACAAGGACCTATAGATATAAATAGGGTTAAGTTTTTAAATTCCCAGGATGTAGAGGATGAGCATCAGGAGGGTATGGCTATACTTGAGGAGCTGGTGTCTTATGCAGAAAACTTCTCCAGACAGCAGGTTCCGGTATCAAAGCTTAAGGTAGGCTTAAAATGCGGTGGTTCAGACGGTTTTTCAGGTATTACTGCAAATCCCTTGCTGGGAGTTTTTTCAGATACCTTAGTCTCCTTAGGAGGTACAACCATATTAACAGAAGTTCCTGAAATGTTTGGCGCTGAGACCATATTGATGAATCGTTGTGTATCTGAAGAAGTGTTTCAAAAATGCGTCAAGATGATAAATAATTTCAAAGAGTATTTTATAAGGTACGATCAGGTTATATATGAGAATCCCTCTCCAGGCAACAAGAAAGGAGGAATCTCAACTTTAGAGGAAAAGTCATTGGGCTGTATTCAAAAGGGGGGAACCAGCCCTGTTGTGGATGTATTGGATTATGGGGATCCGGTATCCTTAAATGGCCTCAATCTTCTCTATGGCCCAGGAAATGATATTGTTGCGGTGACCGCACTGGTGGCCAGTGGTGCTCATTTAATACTCTTTACTACTGGAAGGGGTACTCCTTTGGGAGGGCCAGTACCTACAGTAAAGGTTTCTACCAATAGTGTGCTGGCTGACAGCAAGAAAAACTGGATTGACTTTGATGCAGGGGTAATTTTACAAGATAAAACTATGGAAGATGTATCAAAGGAGTTTTTTGAATATATTCTAGATGTAATCTCTGGTCGAGTGTTAGCTAAGAATGAGGAGAATGACTTTCGAGAAATAGCTATATTTAAGGATGGAGTTACATTATAATTTCGGGGAGTGCATGAAAATGAGACAGGGAATAGCAGTAGCTGGTAATCTAACTGTAGATTATATAAAAATTGTGGACAGCTATCCAAGGGAAGGGAATCTTTCAACCATCCTTACATTGGATAAGTCAATAGGTGGTGCTCCAGCAAATGTGTCCATAAACTTATCAAAAATAGACAGCTCTATCCCCATTCAGGTCATTGGAGTCATAGGTGATGATGAGGATGGTCAATATTTTATAGATACTCTTAGTCGAAATGGAATAGACACTAGTCAGATAAGAAGGGACTACACTATTGGCACTTCTTTTACAGATGTAATTTCAGTTGAATCTACAGGAAATCGTACATTTTTTCATTACAGGGGAGCAAACAAGATTTTTAGTGTCCAGCATTTTGATTTTAGTAAAATAAAGGCCAAACTCCTTCATATGGGCTATGCATTGCTTTTGGACGCTTTGGATTCAGAGGATGACGAGTACGGAACTGTAATGGCCAGGGTTTTATCCATGGCCCAAAGTCAAGGCATAAAAACTTCTCTGGATGTAGTAAGTGAAAACAGTGATAGGTTTTCCAGGGTCATACCACCTAGTTTGAAATACTGCAATTATTTTATTGTAAATGAATTAGAAGCATCATTAACCACTGGCATTCCTGATAGAGATAGTAACGGACAACTTATAATTGAAAACATGGAAAAGATTTGCAGAAAATTAATATCCATGGGAGTTAACGACCTGGCGGTGGTCCATGCTCCCGAGGGTGGTTTTGCTATGGAATCGGATGGCAATTATTATATTCAACCTTCTCTAAAACTACCCGAGGGATATATCAAAGGAACTGTAGGTGCCGGTGATGCCTTTTGCGCAGGTATGCTATATAGCCTCTATAATGGTTGGGATACAAAAAAGGCACTGGAGATAGCTGTAAGCGCAGCTGCTTGTTGTCTGTCCCATGTAAACACTACCGATGGGATGAAGGATATCTCAACTATTGAGGAGGTATATAGGACAATGGAAAAAAGAAATTTTTGTAATCATAATGGCTATTGAACGTTTACTTCATCACTTATCAATAGCACATTATATTAATGCAGTGACGAGTTTGAAATAGCACAACAGGAGAATTAAAGATATGAAAGGGGCTGACATAATGAAAAGATCTGAAATCAATGCTGTGATTAGAGAAGCCATGGAAAACTTTAAGAGGCATTGCTGGGTCCTTCCCCCTAATCCTGTATGGGATGTTACAGATTTTGGCCTTGGGGACTTTAATAAGTTTGGCCTTACTTTAATCAATTTAACTGATCAGCCAGAATACTGCGAAAAACTTATGTATGTAAGAAAGGGGCAAGTAACACCTACCCATTATCATGCTAAAAAGAAGGAAGATATTATTTGCAGGTGGGGAGTATTAGCAGTAGAAATATCCTCTGATAAAGATGCAGTAAGTTTACAAGTCAATGGAGAGGAAAGAGAAATACCTACAGGCAAACCTATCCTCTTGTCAGCAGGGGAGAGAATTACCATGGAAAGAGGTATCAGGCATTCTTTTTGGGCAGAGTCAGAATATGCAATTTTAGGTGAGGTTTCCACGGCTAATGATGATGAGCATGATAACTTTTTTGATAATCCGGATATAGGCAGATTCAGCCGGATAATTGAGGATGAACCTGCTTTGGTCAAATTAGTAAACGAAAAACAAGGGAAGGGGTTATCATATGGGTATTATGAAAGAAAAAATATTAGAAATGTACAATAGTGATAGTGCATCTGGTTATTGGGCCCAGCGAATTTTAGCCCAGCTAGCTTATGGCTCCAAAATATCAGTTATTAAATCTGGAAAATACGATGATATAATCAATGATGCAATCCAATATGTATACCAAAAGTTCCAGGAGGATGGGGTTATAAGTAAAGGAACGGCAACTAAGGGAGAAGAGATGATCTTAGAACTTAAGGATGATGCAAAATACTTCAATATGATATGCTGCGCTCATGCACATATTGATATGAACTGGATGTGGCGTTATGATGAAACGGTAGCCATAACACTGGATACCTTTCGAACCATGCTGGACTTAATGAAGGAATATCCTGATTTTACCTTTTCCCAATCCCAGGCTTCGGTATATAGAATAGTTGAACAGTATGACCCGGCTATGCTAGAAGAGATTAAGCAAAGGATTAAGGAAGGAAGATGGGAAGTTACCGCTTCTACCTGGGTAGAGACAGATAAAAATATGCCCAGTGGAGAAAGTCTAGCCAGGCATATCCTATATACAAAGAGATATCTTTCAAACCTATTAGACCTGGATCCCGATTCATTAAAGATTGACTTTGAGCCTGATACATTTGGACATAATATGAATGTACCTGAGATATGTTCAAAGGGTGGGATAAAGTACTACTACCATTGTAGAGGCGATGATGGTGAGAATATATACAGGTGGATAGCTCCCTCAGGTGAATCCATACTAGTATATAGGGAGTTAACCTGGTATAATGCTGATATTAATCCCTCAATGGCTCTGTATGTTCCGGAATTTTGTACTAAATATGGCATAGATACCATGTTAAAGGTCTATGGTGTAGGCGATCATGGCGGCGGGCCTACCAGGCGTGATATAGAAAGAATTATTGATATGAATACCTGGCCTGTATTTCCTAATATAAGGTTTGGCAGGTATGATGAATTCTTTAGTCTTATTGAAGAGCAGGCAGATAAGATTCCAGTGGTAGAATGTGAAGAACAAAATTTTGTGTTTACCGGCTGCTATACCTCCCAAAGCAGGATAAAGAAGGCAAACAGGATGGCAGAAGCTGTATTAAATGAATCTGAGGCATTTAATTCAATGGCTCATATATTGGATACTTATAGTTATTCTTCAGAGGAGTTTGCCAAGGCCTGGGAAAAGGTTTTGTTTAACCATTTTCATGATATTCTTCCAGGCTCCTGTGTTATAGGCAGCAGGGAACATGCCCTGGGGCTCTTCCAGGAAACTATGGCCATAGCAAATACACGCAGAAGCTATGCCTTAAGAAGTATTGCAGCTAGGATAAATACTGCCTCACTGGTACCTGAAAACCAGGACTTTAGAGAAACAATATCAGAAGGTGCAGGAGTAGGGTTTGGTATAGAAGGGTTTAGGATTAGTCAACCCGAGAGAGGGCTAGGGAAAACTAGAATCTTTACTATTTTCAATCCCTCACCTTATGAAAGAGAAGAAGTTTGCCAGATTACAGTTTGGGATTGGCATTATGATATTGATAGGATCATATTTAAGGATATGAATGGTAATGTGGTGGAGCATCAGCTACTGGATCATGGATTTAATCCTTATTGGGGACATCAGTATATAAGGGTACTGATCAAGGCACGTGTTCCAGGTTTAGGATATAGCACCTATGTGATGACAGAGAGGAAAGACTCCCACATTAAAGTTCTATATCCATTAGACTCCAGGGTAGACAGGGTTGAAGAATTTATTTTAGAGAATGATTATATCAAAGCCCAATTTGACTCAAGGACTGGAGCCATTATTTCAATGACAGACAAGGAAACAGGTGAGATACTAGTGTCTCCAGACAGGCCAGCAGGTATATTTAGATTCATACTTGAGGATGAATCTATGGGAATGACATCCTGGCGAGTAGGACCGTATATGAATGTTAAAGAGCTTAACAATAATGTTAGAGTAAAAAATGTTTCCTATAAATCAGAAAATCTGAGAAAATCCATAAGTATAGATATGGAATTTATGGACTCCAAGCTTACTGCCATAATATCCCTAGATTGTAATAGCCCTATCCTAAACTATGAGGTGACTTGTGAATGGCGTGAAATAGGGGAGAAAAAATATGGCATACCTCAGCTGAATTTCTATATGCCTGTAGCATATAAGTGTAAGAATTACAGATACGATATTCCCTTTGGAACCATTGACAGAGAGGATATGGATGGGGATGTACCTGCTAATAGCTGGGCGGCAGCACTGCCCCTTGATCAAAACAAAAAGGGTATAATGCTAGTTACAGATTCCAAGTATGGCTTTAGGGGAACCCAGGATGCCCTGGCTATAACATTAATCAGAAGCTCCTTCGATCCAGATCCTTATCCCGAGATTGGTATACATAAATTCAAGTTTGGGGTATGTCCTGTAACCTTTGATAACAATAAAGACTTGATAGCCAAGGCTTATGATTATAATCATGAATTTAGCGTAGTGTCTACATCTATTCATGAGGGCGTGCTGTCTACAGCTGGATCTTTCCTCACCCTGGAAAAGGGAGATGTAGTCATATCAGGTATAAAAATGACTGAAAGCTCAGAAGATGGAAGGGATAAACTTATAATAAGGGTCTATGAAACTGAAGGAAATTCTACTAAAGCTGTGATCAGGCTGTTTAAAGAAGCATCCAAAGCCTACTATACTGATATAAACGAAAACAAGACAGACTTAAGTGGTGTAGTTTTAGATGGTAAAACTATAGAATTTACAGTATCACCCTATAGCATCGCTAATATTTGTGTTGAATTTTAGGGTGCATACTTATTATCCTTATAAGCATTATACTAGTGCAGCACAAATATTATAATTTTACAAAAGAAGGATTTATATAAGGAAAGGTGTTGAAAAAATGCCCTATTATAACCACCTGACAAAAAGGTATTTAAAAGAAGTAAAAGATAAAATCAAAGATCTTGTTTATAAACCTATAGCACCGCTAGAAGTAACGGCCTGGGTAACTCCGGAGCCAGTTTCCTTTGAAGAGAGAATGTCAGGAGAAAAACGAAATCTAAAGATTGGTGATTCCTGGGGACAACTTTGGGACTGTGCCTGGTTTAACTTTAAGGGTACTGTTCCAGAGGATGCAGATGAAGAAGATCTGGTCTTATTAATAGATTTAAGCGGCGAAGCATATATAGCAGACGAGAATGGATGTCCTGTTCAAGGGCTTACTACAGTGAGTTCAGAATTCGATTATTCTCTGGGTCGTCCTGGTAAGAAGGTAGTACATTTTTTAGATATTGCAAAACCAGGGGATAAAATCATTGATATCTGGGCTGATGCTGGATGCAATGACCTGTTTGGCAAATATCAGGATAGTGGTACATTAAAGGAAGCTCATATTGCTATATGTAATAAAGAGGCTCTTCAGCTGTATTACGATTTTGAAGTGCTATATGAGCTGATGGAGCAAATACCTGAAGACAAGGCCAGACATATGAGTATTTTAACTGCCTTAAGTGATGCTACCAATGCTTTATTGCAGTATAAGGAAGAAGGTATTGCTAAAGCAAGGGAGATACTGGCAAGGGAATTGGACAAAAAGTGTGGCGATGAATCCCTATCTATAAGTGCTATAGGCCATGCTCATATTGATCTGGCATGGTTATGGCCTATACGGGAAACTATTAGAAAGGGTGCTCGTTCTTTTTCAACAGTACTTAGAAACATGGAAAAATATCCGGACTATGTGTTTGGTGCCAGCCAGCCCCAGCTATACCAATGGATAAAGGATTATTATCCAGAGCTGTATGCACAGATAAAAGAACGGGTTGAGGAAGGCAGATGGGAAGTTCAAGGTGCCATGTGGGTGGAATCCGACACCAATGTACCTGGTGGCGAATCCCTTGTAAGGCAGATATTATATGGAAAAAGGTTTTTCAAAGAGGAGTTTGGCCAGGACATGAAGATCCTATGGCTACCCGATGTATTTGGCTACAGCGCAGCCTTGCCTCAAATACTAAAAAAATCGGGCGTAGACTATTTTATGACCATAAAGCTCTCATGGAGTCTGATAAATAAATTCCCCCATCATACCTTTATATGGAAAGGAATAGATGGCAGTGAAGTTTTGGCTCATATGCCGCCAGAGGGAACATATAACAGCTCGGCTGCCCCTCGAGCCATTGCAAAAACAGAAAGGGAATTCTTAGATAAAGGGGTGTCAGATAGAGCCTTATTACTATTTGGAATAGGGGATGGTGGAGGAGGTCCCGGACAGGAACATCTTGAGAGGTTAAAGAGGCAAAAGAATCTAAATGGCCTGGTTCCCGTTACTCAGGAACCTGCTCTAAACTTTTTCCGAAGGATAGAAAAGAATAAGGATAAATATAAAAAATGGCATGGTGAATTATACCTTGAAAGGCACCAGGGTACTTATACCTCTCAGGCCAGGAGCAAACGCTATAATAGAAAGTTGGAGATAAATCTTAGGGAGCTGGAGTTTGCTGCAGTTGTGGCATCTATAACAGCTGGAAAAGAGTATCCACAGCATGAGCTTGGAAAGATTTGGAAGGAAGTATTACTATATCAGTTCCATGATATTTTGCCGGGATCTTCTATTACCCGCGTGTATGATGAGTCCTTAGAAAGATATGCAAAGCTTATGGAAACCACTGAGAATATGATAAAAGACAGCTATTTATCAGTTGTAGATAAAATAGATCCAGGCCATGCTAAAAACTATATCGTAGCTATAAATTCACTGTCATGGGATAGAAGCCAGTGGATTAAGCATGAGGATAAGTGGATAAATGTAAAAGTGCCTGCATTAGGATATATGGTAGTAGATTTAGACTCTAATAAAGAAGTACCAGCCATGGAAATAAAGCAGGATAATGTTTTAGAGAATGACAAAATAAGAGTAGTTTTTGCCCACGATGGCTCTATAGAGTCTGTATATGACAAGGAATGCAATCGTGAGGTTTTGGATAAAGAGCAAAGAAGCAATCGCTTAATAGTATACCAGGACCATGGAGATGCCTGGGATTTTCCTATACAATACGATGAATATCCAGGAGATCCTTTTAAACTTGTTGGTTCTGCAAACTATATTGATGGCCCTAAAGTTATTAAAAAGAATACCTATGCATACGGTAAATCTACTTTGACTCAAGAGGTAGTATTAACCTATGGCAGCAAGAGGATAGATTTTAATACAGTGGTAGACTGGAAAGAGGATAATAAGATGTTAAGATCCATATTTTCAGTAAATGCCTATTCTGATCAGGTTACCTGTGATATACAGTTTGGCAATATCAAGCGGCCTACTCATCAGAATACCAGTTGGGATATGGCAAAATATGAGATATGTGCTCACAAATGGGTGGATATTTCCCAGGGGGACTACGGTGTTGCCTTACTAAATGATTGCAAATACGGACATAAGGTATGGGAGAATAATATAAGCATTAATCTTTTAAGAAGTCCTGGTTATCCAGATCCGGAAGCGGATCGGGCAGTCCACGAGTTTACCTATTCATTATATCCCCACGTGGGAAATTATGAAGAAGGTAATGTAGTAAGAGAAGGATATGAGCTAAATATACCTTTTAGGGTAATAAAAGGTAAAACTGGTACTGAAAAGCCAGAGCTAAAGGAGGCCCATTCCTTCATTACCATAGACAATGACAGCGTAGTAGTAGAGTCCATTAAAAAGGCTGAGGATGACAATGATGTAATAATAAGACTATATGAATGCCATGGAAAAGCAGTATCGGCAAAGCTAAATTTTGGTTTTCAGATTGATGATGTGGAACTTGTTGATCTTATGGAGCAAAAGCTTGACGATGAGAAGTGGGATAAGGATACTAAAGTGCTTAAATTTAACCCCTTTGAAATAAACACTATAAAGATTAGATGTAAGCAGATTTGACTTATGAATGTGAGAAGTTAACCTTGTTTATTTTGAACTATTTAAGTAATGGGGGAGTAGTTATGGTAACATCAAGACAAAAGGTATTAGATATTTTTAATCGGAAGAATGTAGACCATAATGCATTCTGGACAGGTCATCCCAACGACAAGACGGTCCCCATTTTTGCTGAAGAATGGGGAATTGAGCCGACTCGTGAGGCTATCTATAATTTTTTAGAAGATGATTGCAGGTGGATTCCAGCAGATTCAGGATACAAACATCCTGAGGGTCGCCCTGCCTTTGATCCTGGCTATGGTGTTGAAAGAAAATCCTTAAGCGCTGCCGGGTGTTTTGCAGAAGCAGAAACTGTTGCTGACATAGAAGCCTATCCCTGGCCCGACCCAGATTATTGCGATTTCACTGATATCTATAAAGAGGTGGAAAAATATCAGGACAAGGCTGTATTTACAGGAATGTGGTGCCCCTTTTTCCACCTTCTTGCGGATTTTTTTGGCATGGAAAACTATTTTGTCAATATGTACGTAAACCCCAAAGTCGTTGAGGCAGCTACGGAGAAGATGGTGGATTTCTACGTTGCGGCCAATGATAAGTTTTTTGCTGGACTTGGGGATAGGACGGATATTATGTTCTTTGGCAATGATTTTGGTACCCAATTAGATTTGTTTATTTCTCCGGATAAATTTAGAAGGTTTGTTCTCCCTTCCTTTAAAAGACTGATTGAAGTAGGCAAAAAGTATAATAAAAAGATAATGCTCCATTCCTGCGGTTCTATTTATAGGATTATACCGGATTTGATAGAAGCTGGAGTGGATGTCCTCCATCCCATACAGGCACAGGCTACGGGAATGTCAGCAAAAGAACTGGCTCAGTATAAAGATGATTTAGCCTTTGTGGGAGGCATTGATGCCCAAAACTTTATTGTCAATGCAAGTCCGGAGGAGGTTGCAGATGAAGTTAAGCGGGTAAGGGATATTTTGGGACCAAATATAGTAATATCACCAAGCCACGAGGAGATTCTTCCCAATGTTCCTCCTGCCAATATTTTAGCAATGGCTAGAGCAGCTAAAGTTTTATGAGATAAGGTCATTTGACCTTATCTTTTTTTATTGCAGAATATGTGTTAATTGTGGTATAATACAGACAAGGAAAGAACACGGTTTCACAATACGAAACAGAGGGATATACATGTCAACCAAAATGGTACAATCAATTGATAGGGCATTTCAAATACTAGAGACTATCGCTGTAGAGAAAGACGGGTTAGGAGTTACGGAGATTGCCAAAAGAGTAGGCCTTCACAAAAGCACTGTTCACAGACTTTTAAATTCTATGGCAGACATAGGCTATATAGAACAAAATCATGAGACAGGGGCTTATCGTTTAGGTTTAAAGTTTATAGAACTGTGTAGTTTATATTTAAACAATGTTGAGTTGAAAACTGAAGCCCAGCCATACTTGAGAAATCTATCAATTCTTACAGGTCAGCCTGTTCATTTAGCTACTTTAATAGATGGTGCAGCTGTCTATATCGATAAGATTGAAAAATACAATACTATTAGAATGTATTCAGCCATAGGCAGGAGGATACCTCTGCATTGTACAGCAGTGGGAAAGGTGCTTCTATCTGATAAAAGTCCTGACCGTATTCGTGAGATATTAGGTGGAGATAAGCTTACTCCTTGTACCCCAAATAGCATAACAGATTTTGATCGGTTACTGGAAGAGGTTGCACAGGTTAGAAAATTTGGTTGGGCTCGGGATAATGAGGAACATGAAACAGGTATCAGATGTATTGCAGCTCCTATTTACGATTACAGAAGGCAGATTATTGCAGCTATTAGTACATCCGGTATTAAAAACATTATTTCACCCGACCGGGATGAAGAAATAGCCCAGTATGTTATAGAGGCCGCCAGTGGTATCTCCAAAAGGATGGGGTACACTGGAAGGCCGATAAAATAACATAGTATAAATAGTGAAAGGAGAAAAATATGGATAAGGAACGTATTATAACCAAGATAGTTGAAGGTGGGTTAGTAGCTGTTGTGCGAGCTGAATCCAGTGAGGAGGCTTTCAGAATAGCTGAGGCCTGTATAAAGGGCGGAGTAGTAGGTATTGAAATTACATTTACAGTTCCTGGTGCAGATAGACTTATTTGGGATTTATCACATGTATACGGAAATGGAGAAATCCTAATAGGTGCTGGCACAGTCATGGATCCAGAAACAGCCAGAATAGCTATTTTATCAGGTGCCCAGTATATTGTCAGTCCATATTTGAACTTAGAAACCGTAAAGCTATGTAACAGGTATAGGGTCCCCTGTATGCCAGGAGCCACCTCCATCAGGGAAGTCGTAGAAGCTATGGAAGCCGGAGCCGATATAATCAAAATATTCCCTGGTGAGCTACTTGGACCAAACATCATAAAATCTATCCTAGGCCCCATCCCTTATGCAAAGCTTATGCCTACCGGTGGAGTAACTGTAGACAACGTTGAAGAGTGGATTAAGGCTGGAGCCGTGGCGGTAGGGGTTGGCAGTGCTCTAACCAAGGGTGCAAAGACCGGAGATTTTGATTCTATAACAAAAACAGCTGAGGAGTTTATATTAAAAATTAAGAAAGCAAGAAATGAAATCTGAAGAGGGGGACACAAATGCCAAAAAAAGTAGTAACTTTTGGAGAGATTATGCTTCGCCTATCTCCACCAGGCTACCAGAGATTTGTGCAGGCAAATAGCTTTGAAGTGGTATATGGTGGCGGTGAAGCCAATGTAGCAGTGTCTTTGGCTAATTATGGTCTAGATGCTGCTTATGTTACAAAGCTTCCCAGAAATCCTATAGGGGATGCGGCCATAAATGAACTGAGAAGGTTTGGAGTGGATACTAGTTTTATTGCAAGAGGCGGTGAACGAATTGGTATCTATTTCTATGAAAAGGGCGCCTCTGTCAGACCTTCCAAGGTAGTTTATGACAGAGCCAATTCTTCCATATCCCAGGCACAACCGGGAGACATTGATTGGAAGGCGGCTTTTGAAGGAGCACAATGGTTTCATTTTACCGGAATAACTCCTGCTCTAGGGGACAATGTGGCCCAGTTGACAGAAGAAGGCTGTAAAATAGCCAAGGAGATGGGCTTAACCGTTAGTTGTGATCTAAATTATCGAAAGAAACTATGGACCACTGAAAAAGCAGGTCAGGTTATGGGAAGGCTAATGGAGTATGTAGATGTGCTAATTGCCAATGAGGAAGATGCGGAAAAGGTCTTCGGAATTAAGGCTGCAGATACCGATGTAACAACTGGAGAGTTGGATATGGAAGGCTATAAGTATGTGGCCGGGAAACTAAAAGAGCGTTTTGATCTAAGGGTTGTTGCCATAACTTTAAGGGAGAGCCTGTCTGCTTCAGACAATAACTGGTCAGCTATACTTTATGATGGAAATGAATATCTGTTCTCTAGAAAATATAACCTGCACATTGTGGATAGAGTAGGCGGAGGAGACTCCTTTGGAGCTGGACTTATCTACTCCTTATTATCCGGATACAGCAACAGGGATGCCCTGGAGTTTGCAGTAGCGGCTTCAGCACTCAAGCATACTATAATAGGAGATATGAACCTGGTTTCTGTGGATGAGGTGGAAACCTTAAAGGGGGGAGATGCATCCGGTCGGGTGCAAAGGTAAATTATAACTTAGCGGAACTGATTATGACAATCAGTTCTGTTTTTTATATAATTTTACCTATTGTACTAGATGAAAGCTATTACTATATGAATATAATCAGCTTTCTCCAAATCAGTAATGAAGTGAAGGATCTAAAAGGGCTAAAAAGTTTGTGGTGTAGGAACCATAATTGTAATATAACCGCAGCCTATGATAAAATGAACATACCAAAAAAATGGCGTAGGGTAGAATTGAAACAAGGGGGCTTTAATCAATGAGTTTAAGGATAATCTATGGTAGAGCAGGATGTGGGAAAAGTCATTTTTGTATGCAGGAAATTCGAAATCGGCTGGAGGATATGAAAGCAGATCAAGTAAAAGGTCCCTTAATTTTACTTGTTCCGGAACAGTATTCCATGCAGGCTGAAAAGGACTTGGTGCAGATTGCACCCAGGGGCGGTGCTATAGATGCTCAGGTCCTAAGTTTTAGGCGAATGGCATACCGGGTTTTTGCGGAAGTAGGGGGATTTACCAGGCGACATATTAATCCCTCTGGAAAGGCTATGCTGCTTTATCGGATTATTGAGGAACTGCGTGAGCATTTGAATTTCTTTCATAGAGCTTCAGCGCAATCGGGTTTTGTAAACACTATCTCTGAGCTTATATCTGAGCTGAAAAGATATAACATTACCCCTGACATGCTTGAAAATTTACATACTAGTATTGAGGATGAAACTTTAAAGGAAAAGATAAAGGAGATTGGTATCATATACCGTAGATTTGAAGAGTTGGTTCACCAAAGATACATAGACGCAGACGATGATCTGACCCTGCTGGCTGAAAAACTGGCTGAATCCACTCAGTTTGATGGAGCAGAGATCTGGATAGATGAATTTTCAGGCTTTACCCCCCAGGAATATAGGGTTATTGAGGAACTCCTTAAGAAAGGCAAACGGATAAGCGTTTGTCTGTGTACCGATTACCTTATGGATGAAATGCCCGTTTTAAACAATGATGTATTTGCACCTGTACGCAATACCACCGCAAGGCTTTTGGAACTGGCCAGGAAAAATGATATTGAGATTGAAAAGCCGGTAACCTTCAAAGAACAGCCCTATTATAGATATAAGGACAGTGAGGAGTTAGCACATTTGGAAGGATACTTCTTTTCCTATCCCTACAAAAGGTATACAGAGAAAACCAGTGATATAGAGATTTTTACTGCCAGTAATATCTATACAGAGATTGAACAGGCAGCACGGAAAATTCAATGTTTGTGCAGGGAGAGGGGCATAAGATACAAGGATATTGCTGTGGTGACAAGGAATTTAGATGAATACCACAAGCTAATCTCGGCTATTTTTTCCCAGTACGGCATTCCCTTTTTTATAGATATGAAAAAGCCCATAGACAGCCATCCCCTTGTTACCTTGATACTATCTATGATGGATATCTTTATACACAATTGGTCCTATGAAGCGGTATTTAGATATCTAAAGACAGGCTTAACAGGCATAAATAGAGAGGATATTGATATACTGGAAAACTATGTGCTGGCAAATGGAATAAGGGGGAATCAATGGCTGAGAGAAGATGACTGGAATTTCAGACCGGATTCAGAATTTAGCACTACAGGCATAACGGAACGGGAGCTATATATATTAGACAGGGTGAATAAAACCAGGAGAGAAATCCTTAAACCTATTATGGACTTTCGTAATAAGACCAGGGGTAGAACCTCGGTACGAATTATGTGTAGTGCTGTATATGAGTTTCTCTGTGATTTAAAGGTGCCTGAACTAATAGAGGATAGAATACATACTCTGGAAGATGGTGGATCTCTGACCCTTGCCAACGAATACAGTCAAATTTGGAATATAGTTATGGAAGTGCTGGATCAAACTGTGGAGGCCATGGGAGAAGAAAGTATGGGAATCGAAAAGTTCCGAAATGTTCTGGCCATAGGCTTTAGTGAGCATAAGATTGGACTGATTCCCCCCTCTCTGGACCAGGTGCTGGTAGGCAGTATTGAGAGGTCTAGAAGTCATGAAATAAAAGCTCTACTTATCCTGGGGGTAAATGATGGCGTTTTTCCAGCACCTCCGGGGGAAGAGGGATTATTATCCGATAGTGATAGACAGGCCCTTCGTGCCATGGGAGTAGAACTGGCACAGGATACCAGAACCCAGGCTTTTGAGGAACAGTTTATCATTTATTCTACTTTATCCACCACAGGCGGACTTCTATATATCAGCTATCCCATAGCAGACCATGAGGGAAGAACCATGAGACCTTCCATTATTATCTCCCGCTTAAGGAAAATTTTTCCCAACATAACCGAAAGCAACAATCTGGTAGAAGGGGATAATCCGGGAGATATACTGGACATGGTCTGTGCTCCCATGCCTACCTTTAATGAACTTATTGCCATATTAAGGCAGGGAGTATTAGGGCATAAAATTAATCCTGTTTGGAAACATGTTAGGGACTGGTATGAAAAACAGGAGCTTTGGAAGGAACGGCTGGACAGGGTACAGGAGTGGATAGGTTATACCAATCAGGTTGAAAAAATAGATGTAAATAGGGCCAAACAATTATATGGATCACCGGTATATTCCAGCATATCAAGACTTGAGCAGTATGCATCATGTCCTTTTTCCTTCTATTTAAGATATGGTCTGGGAGCAAGGGATAGAAAGGTATTTAAATTAACCCCTCCAGATCTGGGCAGTTTCATGCATCATGTTATTGATGAGTTTTCCAACAGGATAAAAGAAGTGGGGATGAGCTGGAGGGAATTGGACAGGGATTGGTGTGAAAAAGAAATTTCTTCTATAGTTGACGAACTGTTGGAAAAGAGGATGGGGTGGCTGGTAAATAACAGTCCTCGCTATAGGTACTTGGTTGTTCGCCTAAAGAGGATAATAACCAGGGCTATATGGGTGATAGCAGAGCATATATCCAGGAGCAGTTTTGAACCTATAGGCTACGAGGTATCCTTTGGAGAATCCCGAAAAGATAAGTTTCCCCCCATTGTCCTTGAGCTGCCTTCAGGAGAAAAGATCCATCTGGTAGGCAGGATTGACAGGGTGGATGCCTTGAAAACCCATGAGGGAACCTATATAAGGATAATTGATTATAAATCGGGACGCAGGGATTTTAAGCTGTCAGATGTATATTACGGTCTGCAGATACAGCTTGTAACCTATCTGGGAGCTGTTTTGGAACATGGGCAGGAGGCACTAAAGGATAAGGTATTACCGGGAGGTATGCTTTATTTTAGGATAGATGATCCTATGATCCGTTTAACAGGTGAGGTAGATGATAAGGAAATAGAGAAGGCTATTATGAAGGAATTAAGGATGAAGGGTCTGGTGCTGGCAGATGTAAAGCTAATCAGGGAAATGGATAAGGACATAGACGGCTCATCCCTTGTAATTCCGGCACGGATTAATAAGGATGGAAACTTAGGTAAATCTTCAGCCGCCACCATGGAACAGTTTGATGAGCTGTGTAGGTTTAGCAAGAAACTACTTACTGAAATGGCCCGGGAGATGATGGAAGGTAGGATTCCCATTAGACCCTATAGAGAAAAAAAGGTAACGGCATGTGATTATTGTCCATATTCACCGGTTTGTCAGTTTGATCCATCCTTTCAGGATAACCGCTACAGGCTGATAAGGGATATGAAGGATGAGGAAGTATGGAATGTTATTAGGAAAGGAGGACTGGAAGATGAGCAGTAAGCCAAGATGGACAGATGAGCAGCTTAGTGCAATAGAAACCCAGGGCAGTAACCTGTTAGTGGCAGCTGCCGCCGGTGCAGGTAAGACAGCTGTATTGGTGGAAAGGATTATTCGCAAGGTTACCCATCCACAAAAGCCTGTGGACATAGATAGACTATTGGTGGTCACCTTTACCAATGCTGCTGCAACTGAGATGAAGGAACGAATAGGGGATGCTCTATCCAGCGCTTTAGAAAAGAATCCTGAGTCTGAAATCTTGCAGCGGCAGCTGGCTTTACTAAACAGAGCAAGTATAATGACAATCCATTCCTTCTGTCTGGAGGTTATAAAAAATAACTTTCACCAGTTAGAAGTGGATCCAAATTTTCGGATTGCAAACCAGACAGAGGCCTTGCTGCTAAAGCTGGAGGCTTTGGAGGAGCTATTTGAAGATAAATATCTGGGAGAAGATATAGACGGGCATTTTTTAGATTTGGTAGAGTGCTATAGCGGCAATCGCGATGACAGAAGACTTCAGGACATGGTTCTGGATCTCTATGATTTCGTCCAAAGCCATCCCTGGCCGGAAGAATGGTTAAGCAGGCATAGTGAGGATTTTAATATTCCTGAGGGCACGGATTTAGGAGATACCGTTTGGGGCAGGGAGCTAATAGAAAGCCTGAAGGTAGAAATATCTGGATTAGTACAGGCTATGGAATATGCAATAGAAGTTATAGAAGAAGATGCGGGGCTTCATCCCTACCTGGATAATTTCAAGGAGGAATATTCAGCTCTCCAGGATATTTTAAAGGGCTGTGATTCGGGCTGGGGAAGCATACACCACTATCTATCCTTAGTGGAATTTAGAAGACTGCCTAGGTGTGGAAAGGATGCAGACAAGGATAAACAGCAGCAGGTAAAGAACATAAGAGATGATATAAAGGGACGTATAAAGAAACTACAGGAAGAACTATTTGGGCTAGCACCAGGCCAGGTTATAAGAGACCTAAACCAGCTCTATCCTATGATGAAATGTTTGACGGAACTGGCACTGGAACTAGGTGAGAGATACAGGGAAAAGAAAAGAGCAAGGGGGCTGCTGGATTTTAACGACCTAGAGCATTTGTGTCTACAGGTACTCCTTGAGGAGGGGGAAAAGGGAGAGAGGTATCCTTCCAAAGCGGCTTTAGAGCTAAGGGAGCGGTATGAAGAGGTACTGATAGATGAATATCAGGATAGCAATCTGGTGCAAGAGGTAATATTAAGTACTGTTTCCAGAAGGGACAGTGATACTCCTAACATGTTTATGGTAGGGGATGTAAAACAGAGTATCTACCGTTTTCGTCAGGCCAGACCGGAGTTATTTATGGAGAAATATAATTCCTACTCAATAGAACCTGGAACTAAAAACCGTAAGATTCAACTCTATAAAAACTTCAGAAGCCGAAAAAGTATAATAGACGGAGTTAACTTTATATTTAAACAGATAATGTCCGAGAGCGTAGGGGAACTGGATTATGATGATGAGGAAGCCCTAAATCCAGGGGCTATTTATAGAGAGGAGGAAGGACAGCCAGCCGAAGGATATCCCGTAGAGTTTTGTATTATCGATACCAAGAATGAGGAATCTATAGATTCAGATATGGAAGAAACCTTAGATTTAGACATTATCCAAACCGAGGCCAGAATAATTGCCCGTAGGATAAGAGAACTGGTGGGAATGGATAAAAAAGAACAGCCAGTTAAAGTCTATGATAAAAACAAAGATGCTTACAGGCATGCTGAGTTTAGGGATATAGTAATACTCCTTAGAACAACTCAAAACTGGGCAGATACCTTTGCTGAGGAACTGTCCCTTCAGGGTATTCCTGCCTACTCAGATAGCGGAACAGGATATTTTAAGACGATAGAAGTACAGACCATGCTCTCTCTACTTCAGATAATCGATAATCCCATGCAGGACATTCCTCTGCTGGCAGTTCTCAGATCTCCTATTGAATCCTGGAGTCCCGAGGAGTTAATTGACGTAAGGCTAATGGACAGGCAATCAACATTTTACGAAGCCTTAATCAAAATGGCACAAGAGGGGCAAAGTCCCCTGGTCCGGAAGGCCAGGGAGTTTATCGACAGGCTTAATCGATGGAGGGATATGGCCCATTACCTGTCTACTGATGAGCTAATCTGGTATCTATACGGAGAGACAGGGTACTATAGCTGTGTTGGGGCTATGCCGGGAGGAGTACAAAGGCAGGCAAACTTAAGGATTTTGTTTGAAAGAGCACGGCAGTATGAAGAAACCAGTTATAAGGGGCTATTTAATTTTATACATTTTATAGACAGGTTAAAAACCAGCCAGGGAGACATGGGCAGTGCAAAAATTCTTGGAGAGAATGAAAATGTGGTTAGGATAATGAGTATTCATAAGAGTAAGGGATTGGAATTTCCCATAGTCTTTGTTTCAGGCTGTGGTAAAAGATTTAATCTTATGGATACCACACGAAATATTCTATTTCATCAGGATTTGGGACTGGGTCCCGATTATGTGGATTATGATAGAAGAATTACCTATTCTACCTTGGCAAAGCAGGCATTAAAAAACAGAATAACAGCTGAAACTTTATCTGAGGAAATGCGAATACTATACGTAGGACTGACCAGAGCCAGGGAGAGGCTTATTATTACTGGTGCTGTTAAAGACCTGGACAAGGAGATAAGAAACTGGGAATATGCACTTGCTTCTAAAGATGGAAAGCTGCCAGAATATCAGATGATGAAAGCAAGAACTTATTTGGACTGGATAGGTCCTGCAATCATTAGGCATAAGGATGGTGCACCATTAAGGGAACAGGGAGATTTCCTGGGACAGGATATATATAATTTAGTATCCGATCAATCTAGGTGGGAAATTAGAGTATACAATAAAGGGGATGCAATGGATGTAGAAAGTCTCCATGAGGATACTGTGGACAGGGCAGACTTCCTTTGGGAGATAGGGGATGAAGATGAGCTGGCCATAGGAAATGAGATTTTCAACAGACTGGAATGGGAGTACCCTCATCTAGAGGCTAGCAGACTGCCTGTAAAAGTATCGGTAACAGAGCTAAAAAGATACGGGGATACTCATATTTCAGATCTTGCAGATGAACCTGCCATGGCAACCTTAGAACTACCCACTCTGGTCAAGAGACCCTCATTTTTAGAAGAAGAAGCCAAGGGTATGACCCCTGCTGAAAGGGGAAGTTTGCTGCACTTTGTACTTCAGCATTTAGACTTTAAAAATGCTGTAACCCATGATAGTATAAGGGAGCAGTTATACAGGATGGAAAAGGCACAGCTTATTACCCCTGAGCAGGCCAAGGAGGTAGATATATTTAGAATTGAAAGATTCCTAAAATCACCCTTGGGCAAACGAATAAGAGAGGCTGAGCATGTCTTTAAGGAAACTCCTTTTATAATAGAGTTGCCTGGCACTATGCTCTACCCGGAGCTTTCAGATTCAGTTTGTGCAAAGGACGGTATCATACTTCAGGGTATTATCGATTGTTACTTTGAGGAAGCTGAAGGAATAATACTAGTAGATTATAAAACTGATTATGTTGCTCCTGGTGATGGATTGGATATTATAAGGGACAGGTACAAAACTCAAATTGATTATTATACCTATGCCCTGGAGCAGATAACAGGCAAAAAGGTTACAGAAAAGTATGTATACCTCTTTTGGAACGGACGTGTGCTAAAGTATTAGTTAATTATGGACATATAGGAATACTTAGGTGTGGGGTTATATGTTAGTTCATCAATGAATGACAGCTTTAATATTAAGTGGCTGTACTATAAAAAATATGATAAAATGGATATGTATGATTATTAAAAGAAGGAGAGGATAAAATGTCTCGTTTTAGTATAGGTGTTATGGTAGATTCCTTCAGACTTCCTTTGGAGGAAGGAATTGCAAAGGCTAGAGAGGTAGGAGCTACTGGAATCCAAATTTATGCAACTTCCGGTGAGATGGCTCCTGAAAATCTTTCACCTACTAGAAGAAAAGAAATTTTGGATATTATTAAATCCAACGGTTTAGTGGTTTCCGCACTTTGTGGAGATTTGGGCGGACATGGCTTTGCTATAGCTGAGGACAACCCCGCCAGAATTGAAAAATCAAAAAGAATCATGGATTTAGCACTGGATTTGGAGACAAAAGTAATAACTACTCATATAGGAGTTGTACCAGAGGATCCTAACCATCCCAGATACAAAATTTTACAGGATGCTTGCGAACAGCTGGGTGAATATGGAGATGAGGTAGGAGCTTATTTTGCTATAGAAACCGGCCCTGAAACTGCCAAGACTCTAAAAAACTTTTTAGATTCACTAAAGAGTAGGGGAGTAAGGGTTAACTACGATCCTGCTAACCTGGTTATGGTAACTGATGATGATCCCATAGAGGGCGTATATACATTAAAGGATTATATTGTTCATACCCATGCCAAGGATGGTATCATGAAAAAGAAGACAGACCCAGAGATAATCTACAATTACTTTGCAGAAGGCGGAATTGAAGATATGCGTTTAGAAGATTACTTTTTAGAAACTCCCCTGGGTCAAGGAAAGGTGGATTTCCCCAAGTGGCTTAAGGCTCTGGAAGATATAGGCTACACAGGTTTCCTAACCATTGAAAGGGAAGTAGGAGAAAGTCCTGAGAAAGATATTGCCGAAGCTGTTAATTTCCTAAAGAAGCTTATATAATATATTATAAATATAATGACTATGGATCCTTCACTTATCAATGGCCATGATATCTGTATGTCCATAACTTTGATCTGGTACAATAGGTTAAATTGATTTAAAAATACGCTGTTGCAGTACTAGTTAATCTAGTCTAGCAACAGCTTTTTTCATCTTAAAGATACTTCTGGCTAGAGAGTCTTTAGAATTATTCCAGGGTTTATTGTAGTATTGATAATTAAACTTCTTTATGAACCATTTAAGATCCTCATTTAATTCCTTCATGCTTTGAAATTGAATTTCAAAGCTAGTATCTAAAAAGTTATCCAGATCTTGTTCATTCAAAATTCGGGGAGCATGTTGGATCAGAGTATAAAAATGTTGAAGGCAGAATCCCCTGCTATTGTAATACAATGCACGAAAATGCAGGTTATCTCCCCAAAGCTGTATAAGGGTCTCCATAAAATCCTGCTCCCGCTCTATTAGATGATCGCAGAGAGCACATTTATTTTCCATGGGCTTGTCATGGGGTCTTTCATATTTTTTTATAGGAGCTGTTGTTATAAATCTCTCCATAAATTTTTGAAAAGGACCCTTAGAAGGTTCTGGAATATGTTTTCTAAAATTTACTGATTTTAGATTGGCAATCTCAAAATCCAGCAATTTGCTTAGTAATAATGCCAGGCCAAACTTATCCCTATATTCCATAAGACGAGCAAAATGATTACTACAAAAGCTATTATCTTTCAAGAAACTAATAAACTTCTGATCCACTATCATATCTCGGAACATACCAGAAATATAAGAGTCTTCAGTTTCTTCTAAGATCTCACAAAAGGGACATTCGGATCTTGTTTCAAAGCGTTCCCATATAGGAAGGGTGTGTAACTGTTGTTTCATGGAAACCTCCTTGTTAATATCATCGATAATACTATTTTTCTACACTTTTCCACAAATTATTCTAAAATATTGATACTTTAATAGAAAACCTTGGAAAGGACAGAAAGTACTACCAAAGGATTTGAAAATACTATATAATAGAATCAAATCAACAGTGTTTTGCCTTTCTTTCATATAAAAAATACTTTTATTCATTTTGCTTCAGATGTATTGACACCTATTGAATAATTAGAAAAAGTTTTTGGACCCACTGTATAACCAATTTAGTTGATACAAGACAATAAAAAATAAAACTCACATGAGAAAGGATGGAAACAATGGCGGAAAATCAACACCAAATTCACCTGATAGGCAATGCTCATATCGATCCAGTATGGCTGTGGCGATGGCAGGAAGGATACGCAGAGATAAAAGCTACCTTTCAATCAGCTCTGGACAGGCTTAGGGAGTTTCCTGATTTTGTATTCACCAGTGCCTGTGCTTCCTATTATAAATGGATTGAGGAAAATGATCCCAAAATGTTTGAAGAGATTAAAGCAAGGGTGCAGGAAGGACGCTGGTCAATTGTAGGCGGCATGTGGAATCAACCTGACTGTAATATACCATCAGGAGAATCCTTTGTTCGTCATGTACTGTATAGCCAGCGATACTTTATGGACAAGTTTGGGAAAATAGCCAAGGTGGGTTATAACGTGGACTCCTTTGGTCACAACGGTATGCTGCCGCAAATTCTTAAAAAAGCCGGCATGGATTATTATGTCTTTCAAAGGCCTGAGGACCATGAAAAGGATCTGCCGGGCAATGTATTCTGGTGGGAAAGCCCAGACGGCAGTAGAGTACTTACCTTTAAAATCCCCTTTAGCTATACCAGCAGAAGCGGGGACCAGGTGGTGGATAAGATAAGACAAATCCAGGATATGGCCAAGGTTCAGGAAATAAACTTTATGTGCTTTTACGGTGTTGGAAATCACGGGGGAGGGCCAACAATTGCAAATATAAAAGCCATACAAGAATTGCAAAAACAGGAGGATGGCCAAAGATTAATTTTTAGTTATCCAGAGAAATATTTCCAATCCATAGAGGAAGAAACTAAGAAGTTGCCAGTGGTTAAGGATGATCTGCAGCACCACGCCAGTGGTTGCTATTCAGCCCATTGGCAAATAAAAGCGGACAATCGGAAAGCAGAACATAGGCTGATAAGTGCAGAGAAATTTGCCACCTTAGCCTATAATTTGCTTGATCATCCATATCCAGGTAAGAAACTGCAGGCTGCCTGGGAAAGAGTTATGTTCAATCAATTCCATGATATTATGGGTGGCTGCATTATAAAAGAGGCCTTTGATGATGCTAAAGAATTCCATGGCTGGGCACTACATACCGGGGACTGGATTCAAAACAGTGCTATTCAGAAGATCTCCTGGGCTATAGATACAATGACACCTGGTGCAAAGCATAGCAAGGAAAATCACTGGTATCTGTGGGAATACCAAGATTTAGGTACACCTTTTGTTGTGTTTAACCCTCTATCCTGGGAGGTTAAATCCCCAGTTCAGGTAAATGCTCTGGTTAAAGGAGTTACTGATGAAAAGGGCAATCCTGTTCCCATTCAAGTTGTAAGGGGTTCACAGACCAATGGTAGGGATAAATGGAATACCATCTTTGAAGCGACCATCCCAGCATTTGGATATAGAGTATATTGGGTATACCTGAATAAGGAATTTGAAAACATTGGTTCTGCCCACATTTCCAAGGAAACAAATGAACAACAAAAGGAACAAAATAATGTAATGGAAAATTCTTATATAAGGCTGGAGTTTGAGGAGCATACCGGCTATCTAAAGAGTCTATACGATAAAAGAAACCATGTGGAAGTGTTAAAAGGCAGAGGAGCAATCCCTGTTGTAATTGATATCCACCACTGCGATACCTGGGCTCATGGGGTGTTCGAGTTTTCAGATGAAGTGGGCAGATTTACCGATGCTACCATAAAGTTAATGGAGAATGGCCCTCTAAGATGGATTATGCGTGTAACCAGCCGATATAACGATTCAACTTTAAGACAGGACTTTATAATATATCGAGATAAAGCAGAGGTAGAAGTTCGGGTAAAGCTGGATTGGAGAGAAAAGCACAAGATGCTTAAACTTTCTTTCCCAGTTAATGTGGAGAATCCCAGAGCAACATATGAGATTCCCTATGGTTTTATAGAGAGACCTACCAACGGAGAAGAGGAGCCGGGTCAACAATGGATTGATGTCACCGGAAAATCTGGCACAAGGGACTATGGCCTATCAATCCTCAACGATTCAAAATACAGCTTTAGCATATTGGATAATGATATGCGAATGACCGTAGCTAACAGCTCTATTATTGCAGATCATTATGGGGTTCGGGATGAATGGTGCGAATTCCTTGACCAGGGAGTACAGGAGTTTAGCTATGTTCTAGTACCTCATTTAGGGGGATGGCAGGATGCTAAGGTGGTGAAAAGGGCTTATGAGCTTAATGTTAAGCCCATAGGAATTATGGAAACTTATCATGAAGGCCCCTTGTCCCAATCCATGGAAGGAATAGCAATTTCCTCTGACAACATAATAGCAACTGTTTTTAAAAGAGCTGAGGAAGATAATGGCTATATTCTAAGATGTTACGAGACATCGGGAATAAAGACGGAGACTAAAATCTCCATACCTATGCTTAAAAGAGAATGGAGCGGGGAATTGGGCCCATGTGAAATCAAGACTTTCTGGATCCCCGATGATTTATCTAAAGAGGTTGTAGAGAGGAATTTACTAGAGAAATATTTTTTCTAAAAAGAGGTGAGTATTATGTCCAATAGTCATATAGAGTTCACTCCTAATAAGTATAAATACCAAGCCATGTCATTGGAGAGGCGCAGGACTATATTGCCTGAGCGAAATGTTTGCAGCCTTACTCCATCTGAGGACTACGCTGACTGTATTAGTACTGGCAATGGATACCAGCGAGTAGATATTTTAGGTGACCCTTATAATGAGGAGCTGGCTTTTTGGCAAGAAACCTTATATGAGCCTCGATGGGCCAAGACACCGGAACCGCCAGATTTGACCGGGGTTATGCCAAAAGTTCGTAAGCTTTTGCTAGAAGGAAAGTTTGAACAAGCAGGGGAATTGGTACACCAGACCCAGCTAGAAGCTGGGTTTGGCCCCCTTTTGAACAAATGGAACGATAATATTGTTCCCCCCACCAGCCTGCGCCTTCATAGAGCTTTTTGGCTGAGCATTAAGCAGCCAGAATCTTGTCAGACTAAAAACTATTTGCGTTGGCTGGACATGCTAAACGGTAAAGTTACTGTTCAATGGGAAAACCCAGAGGGGGCTTTTGCCCGTGAATTATTTGCAGCCTATAAGGGAGATGTAGTTGTACAGCGATTTACGGCCCCAAAGGGTACGTTGAATGTAGATATTTCAATTATTTTACCTCATGAGAAAAGAACCCAGATATATGGATATGGAAATTTAACCAATAGCGATAAATGCTCCTATGAACTTGATATTACTGATGAGCTCATCACCCTAAAATGGGCTTACAACCCGGAATATGGACAAAAGGGGTATGTTTCTGTACTTCGCTTTATAAGAGATGGAGGCAGGTCTGAAAGAACAAACAAGGGTATCCGTATAACTGACGCTGACAGCCTTTTGATACTTTCCAAGACCCTTAGGTTTGAAGAAGACTTTACCTTCCAGTGTGCTAAGCCTGTTGTGGATGAAGTCTTGGCTATGGAGCCTGATTTCGACGAATTGTTAAAGTATAATGAGGAATATATAGGCTCTCGCATGAAACGATCCCGCTTGTGTACCGGAGATAGGGAAGACTTTGCCCTCTCAGCTGAAGAGCTAATTATTCGTGCCTGTACAGATAATCAGATTGATCCCATGTTGATGGATAAGCTCTATGATATGGGACGGTTTTACATGATTATGGATACAGGTAAGATTCCACCTATGTGGGGCCAGCACAATATTAATACAAATCTTCAAGTTTGTGCTGGTAATAACACGGGATTATTTGATGAAATGGATGTATATTTCAAATACTATGAGACTAAGTTTGATGATTTTCGTACTAATGCCCGGAAATTATACGGTGCAAGAGGATTACTATGCAGTGTTCATTGTGACTACGATTCAGGGCTATTTTACCATTTTTCTAAGACCTATCCCCATTATTGCTGGACGGGTTGCCTTGGCTGGATTTATAACGAGTTTTGGGGTTACTGGTTGGTCACTGGGGATAAAGAATTTCTCAAAAATCGCGTAGTACCCGCCCTTAAAGAAATTGCCTTATTCTTTGAAGATTACGCCTGTGATCGTGGACCAGATGGTCGTGTAATTTTTTATCCATCTTTTTCACCTGAGAATCCAACGCCAAACCCGGATTACAGCACAGTTACCTGCAGAGATATAAGCCCCACTCGAATAAATTCCGTTATGGACATAGCAATTTGTCGTGAAGTCCTTGATAACCTTATCGCAGCCTGCCAGATCCTTGGGATTGAGGCTGAGAATATTCCCCATTGGGAGGCTCAGCGAGACTCTCTTCCCGTATATTTGTTGGATGAGTACGGGGGCCTTAAAGAATGGGCATGGCCTACCATAGAAGAAAACTACAACCATCGCCATGTATCCCATCATTATGATGTATGGCCGGGCCGGGCTGTAACCCCTGAAAGGCAGCCGGAGCTTGCCAAGGCTATCAAGATATCCAACCGGATGCGTGGACAGCAGGATGACTCAGCCCACGGTATAATCCATCGCTGCCTTACAGCAATTCGTCTCAAAGATCTTGAAGAGGCTGTACAGAATTTATCTCAACTAATCAACCACGGCTTTTTAACAAGAGGGCTACAAACAAGGCATTTCCCTTACCGTGGCCAGTTCCCGGATCTTCAAGGCGCAATGCCTGCCATACTGCTAGAGATGTGTGTCTTTTCTGAACCAGGCACCGTTGAATTCTTGCCTGCTATTCCAGAATCCCTAGGAAAAGGCAGTATAGAAGGTGTTTGGCTCTATACCTGGGCAAAGCTAGAGCGTATGGATTGGAGTCAGAAAAAACTAAAGAGTATAATAGTATCAAATAAGGATCAGACTCTGACACTCAGGTGTCGGAGGAATATCAAATCTTTCAGGGTTAATGGTTCACAAGTGGAGGTCTATGGGGATCATATAAAATATGATTTTAAAGCAGGCCAGGAGACGGAGATTGAGATAGAGTTTGAAAGCTGATACCCAAATATGACTTCAAACATTAGCCATATTGGGTAACTTTTCAGTAAGGATTACAGGGAAATGTAAGGATAATATAATAGATTGAACTAGTCCCTTGGTTTTACACTTCTCATGAGTTTACTAATATCTAAAGAATATGCAGAAAGGATGATAAGTCATATATGGCAAAGGACTACCTATTGGGAATAGATATTGGTGGTACCAAGTGTGCTGTTTTAATAGGTGATAGGGGAGGAAGGGTATATAAACGCCATGCTTTCCCTACCCGTGAGCAGGGGGGCCCTTATGATGTTATAACTAAAATAGTGGAGACAGCTAACTTAATTTTGGATGAGCTGTCCATTAGTATAGATAGTATAGATAGCATTGGAATCAGCTGTGGTGGTCCTTTAGATGTAAAAAGGGGCATTATAATGTCTCCACCTAACTTACCAGGCTGGGACCAAATACCCATAGTAGATATATTAAAGGATAAATTTCAAAAAGATGTTTTTATTGAAAATGATGCAAATGCCTGTGCTGTTGCCGAATGGAAGTTCGGAGCAGGTCGAGGCTGTAGCAATATGATATTTCTTACTTTTGGAACGGGTCTGGGGGCAGGCTTGATATTAGATGGACGGCTTTACAGAGGAACCAATGATATGGCAGGTGAGGTAGGGCATATCAGGCTTGCATCAGATGGCCCTGTTGGCTATGGAAAGGCAGGTTCTTTCGAAGGATTCTGTAGTGGTGGAGGCATTGCACAGTTGGCCAGAGATGAGATTATATCCAGGCTAAGACGAGGAGAGACTGTGGCATTTTGCCCTACTGAAGAAAAGGCCAACAGCATTACTACCATGGATGTGGGATTGGCTGCTTCTAAAGGTGATCCTGTAGCAATACATATTTTAAAAACCAGTGGAAGATATCTGGGGATGGGTTTATCCATACTTGTAGACATATTGAATCCCCAACGTATTATCATTGGTGGGATATTTTCCAGGTGCAGGGAATTCATTCAGCCTGCTGCCGAGGAAATATTAAAAAAAGAGGCATTATCGCCTTCATACAACAATTGCCAAATATTGCCGGCGGGTCTGGGTGAGGAAATAGGTGATATTGCAAGTCTTTGTGTTGCAATGGGCATTATTTAGATTTTATCAGCTGGCCATGATTAGGAAAGTTATGATAGAGAGGAAGGTAGACAAAAATGAAAATCGTTAGGCATAATTTATCCCCAGACGGACGGGTTTATTTAACAGGCTATATCCAGGAACCATCCAAGGAATTAAAGGATGTGGCCAATAAACCAGCTGTTTTAGTTTTGCCTGGAGGTGCATATATATTTACTTCAGACCGTGAAGCTGAACCCATTGCCCTGGCTTACTCTGCTAAAGGTTTTCAAACCTTTGTCCTTAGATATTCAGTGGGCAAATATGCTAATGGCTGCAAACCTTTAAAAGAAGCGTCCGAAGCTATTAGAATAATTAGGGAGAATGCCCAGGAGTGGAATGTTATACCAGACAAGATTGCGGTTTGTGGATTTTCTGCGGGCGGTCATCTGTCGGCATGGGTAGGTTTGAAAGGTGAACATCGTCCAAATGCTATGATTCTTGCATATCCTGCTTTAGAATTAGTAATTAACGCTGAAGAGCATGATAAATTGATTCAGGCCCTATTAGGAAAAAATTACACAAAAGAGGAAGCTGAAAAATTAAACTTATATAGGTATGTTGATGAAAAAGCCATTCCTATGTTTTGCTGGCATACTGTTGAAGATAAGTTAGTAGATGTCAAAGGTCTTATAAGATTTGTATCTAAATATGCAGAATATGGCAGACCCTTTGAGTGTCACATTTTCCAGCAGGGTGAGCATGGTCTTTCCCTGGCTCTTCCTATTACTGCAAATGAAAATCCTGACATGGTTGATTATCATGCGGCAAAGTGGTTTGAAATGAGTGTGGAATGGCTATATCGAACTTTCACAGGTTAATTATAGATAGGGGGAGATATCAATGTTAAAGGCCGTAAGGCTAAGATGCGAGTATAAAGACAATCCTATAGGTATTGGGGAAACAAACCCTGTATTTGGATGGATACTGGAATCAGATGGCAGAAATGTTGTTCAGGAGACTTATCATCTTCAAGTGG
>JAAYGY010000035.1 GCA_012735575.1 Clostridiales bacterium | reverse complement strand
TTTCATCATTGGCTATCAAGCGTGTACTGCTGGCTAAAGCCATTATACCGCAACCAAAGGTAACTATCCCCATTACAGACAACAAAGTAATTATGCCAAATAAGACCAGGTAGTGAAAATTCCAAAATAGATTCTTTAAACCTACTTTGATAAAGGACCATTCTAACCATGAACGTAATGTCAAGTTTATCCTCTCCTCACCTTCTGTCATTACTTATAGCTTTAATCCCGCTGCAAAATCACCACTGATAAAATATTTGAGACCTAAGGCAGTGGTAAAAATCAAAGGAATACCACTCAATAGATACATGGAATGGGTTACCCCTTGTTCTTCATATACACCTGCAATTTGAGCAGTTAAGGATCTTAACACTGGCATTAGGGTTTGTTTTGCCTGTTCATCAATGACTAACATGGGCCATAGATAATCGTTATAATAGGCACCAAAGGTACCAACTGCTTGTATAGCCAATACAGGAATGGCAAGTGGTACAGCAATCTTTGCATACATCATTAATTCTCCGGCACCATCTATCTTGGCTGCTTCAAAAAGTTCATCGGGCTGTTGTGACATAAATGTTCTAAAAAGGAAAATGGCTCCTACCTGTCCTCCTGAAATATAGGGCAATAGCAAGGCCCACCATGTATTTTTAAGGCCAATATTATTAATTAACAAAAACTGAGGTGTAAGAGTCAAAACACCAGGTATGATCATTAAGGCAATTATAGCGGAAAATATTACCTCTTTTCCTGGAAAATCATGTCTGGCTAATACATAGGCAACAATAGAGCTGAAAAAGACCACACCAGCAGTAGCAACAGTACATATTATCAGGCTATTTAGCATGTTGCTTGTAATATTCTGCAAACCTATTCCCCAGTTTTCCCATTTTGGAGTTCTAGGCCAGGACCAAATCCCCAGGGCTGCTTCGTAATTGGTCTTTAATGAAGATAGTACGGTTATAATAATGGGAAGCAATACAAAAAGTACTGTTAATGTCATTATGATACCAATTACCACCTGGGCTACCGGTCCGTCTACACCTTTTCCCTTATTAAGACCGCGAAATCTTTTTTCTTTTTCTACCTTTGCCAAAGTCTATACCTCCTATCCCTACATTTTGTCTTGTGCTGTCTGGATCCGTAGATTCATAAGAGTTGCACCAAATATTACAATGAACAGGAACAATCCCATAGCCGCTGCTACGCCATATTGCTGGAATTTGGTCATATTATAGTACAACTCCAAGATGGGAGTATATGTTGAATGGCCAGGACCTCCCATAGTAGTGAGGTATACTAATCCAAAGTTTTGCACAGATGCAATAAAACTGACAACAAATACATATTTAATCTGAGGGCTGATTAAAGGAATATCAATGAACAACATCCTTCTCCACCAACCACAGCCATCAATCTTTGCAGCGTCAAACAAGGAGCTGGGTATACCAATCAAGGCACCATAGAAAATAATATATGATCCTATAAAAGGAAAGCCTATAAATACCAAAGCCCATATTGCTGTTTTCTCATTTCCAAGCCAAGGAGTGGCATACTGGCCTAAACCAATAAGCTCTAGTGTTGAGTTTATCAATCCTCTTTGCCCCAGTATTCCTTCTTTCCAAACAAGCAAACCTGCAACTCCCGGCAGGATCCCTGGCAGATAGAGTGCCACTCGGGTCCAATACTGTGCTTTTGATGATTTCAAAGCAACAATAAGCTCAGCAAACAGAATTGGCGGGATAAGAGCCTTTAATAGATCTGTAACCAGAAAAATCAGCATGTTTTTTACCCCTGTCCAGAAATAGGGGTTTTCAACCATAGCTATGAAATTATCAAGCCCTACCCACCGCATATAAATGCCTGGCTTGTAATCAGTAAATGCGATAAATAAACCAGATATTGCTGGGTAATAATTAAAAACCAACAATAAAGCAATGGTGGGTAAAATCAGTATATAGGATAGCTTGTGTTTATACAGCACTTTAGCTGCGTTTATTAGCCTTGTAGCTATTGCATGACTTACTTTAGGCATTAAATTAATGGCTGTTATTATTAAAGCTACTACTAGTACAATATTTACAATGTTAAATATGCTCAATAGAGTTTGATTACGAGCAAAGCTGGATAGAATCTCACCGCCATATCTAAAAACCTCATTATTACCCTTTAGAGTAATAAGAGATCCATTGGACTGATTCACTTCTATAGAGCGAATTTCCTTTGGTACAGTTATCCTGAATTGCTCATTCCCGGTATCATCCAGGACAATTAATCTGCCTTCATTGGAAACAGCAACAACCTGTTGATTAACGGGATCAATTCCAATTGAGTTGATCTTTTCATTTAGATTGACATTCCACAAGAGTTTTAATTTTGTATTAAAAGCATAAATATTATTTCCCTCATCGGATACAACCAAAATATTAGAATCGGAACTAAAGCAAGAATCTACAGGATAATACGCGATTTTGTTACTATTTATTTCTTCTCCCTGCTCATCGAACAGTAATACTTCTGCATTACGGGATATGTAAATCCCGTGTTTATTATCATCTAGTAAATATACGTCAGTAATCACATTTCTTGGTGCCTGGTTAAATAACTGTTCCCCGTTTATATCATATAGCTGAAGTCTATTCTTCATCGCTGTCATAGTAGTTCCAGTTAATATCCTTTGACCGTCTCCACTACCGGCTACCGTTATGGGACGATAACCAACCTTAATGCTGGAGATAACATTTCCTGAATTATCTAGAATGTGAATATACCTTTCATCATCACTTACATAAATATAACCGTTGTTAGTTTCCAGGTCCAGGACTGGACCCATGGTTTCAAATTCCCATACTACCTGGTTATTTTCATCTAAAGCAATAACCTTGTTTTCACGTATTCCCAGATAAGTCAATGCTCCATCCCCTGAAAAGCCTATGGCATTGACAGTACCATCAACAGAAATTGGAGTACCTTTCATGTCATCTGCAGAATTTCTTAAGTTTACAGTATATAAAAATGATACTGCCACTAATACTAGGGTGATAATAAATACCGTAATTCGCAGCCTACTATTTGAAGAAATTTTTGGCGATAGTTGCATTACCCTTCTCCCTTCTTAGCTTTATTGATAATCGAGGCTCCTTTATAATAAAGGAACCTCGATTCACTAGCTAACTTTGACTTGCTTATGCACTGGGATCCTTTGAAGGATCATCCAAGGCATCTGGTCTGTAGTTGTTTATTTCTAGCCATCTTGGGATTGCATCTTGCATAACTTTCTGCATTCTCTTTGAGAATTCTTCTACGTCAATCTCACCGTTGAAATACTGCTGTGCATTGTCAACCCACTCACGTACGCTTTGCTGTTCGTCGTTGAATCCACGTGCAAAGCATCCGAAAGGATTATTATCACATTCGCCCATGTATCCCATTCCACCAAAGACGCTTTCCCATTTTTCAGGCATGGTTACATCATGTACGAGAGATGGTCCAGCAGGTGCCTGCTCCAGTTCTTCCATCATCCTGTAGCGAATTGACTGTCCTTCGGGAGAAGCATAGAACATCATGAAGTCCATGGATAAATCGTTTTGTTCCTTACTCTTGTTGACAACACCTATAAATCCGTTTGGTCCACCCAAGCTTCGAGCGTAATCAACAGCGACATATTCACCCTTCATTGGAGGACTCCAGAAATAGCCCAATTCAAATTTTGTAGGTGCATCTTCCATTGTCTTATCGAAGTTTGCGGCAAAGGCAGCTATATCTACCTTCATAGCAGCTTCACCCTGTATGAACAGCTGATTAGCTTCATCAACTGACATACCGAAAAATCCTTTAGGAACATATTCAGGAATTAATTTTGCAAAGTTTTCATACATTTCTCTGTAGCGATCAGAATCAGGGCCTACTTCTCCGTCTTGTATCATCTTGGCAATCCTTAAACCATTAAATTTAATTTTCTCAGGAGTGTCATTGGCAATATCAGTTATATCGAATTCCCAGGTTCCATCTCTCTCAGGATCATAGTTATAATCCCCTTCACGCAAAGCTACCTCAGGTTCCATATCACGCCAGTACTGATCGTGATACATACGGAACAGCCATCCTGTTGTCATCTCCCAGAAGCTCTGAGCATCGCCAGCTAATGCTAAGGGTGTATATCCAGCTTCCTTAAATTTTGCACATATCTCTATGAGTTCATCCCAATCCTTTGGAGGCTCTACTCCTACTTCATTGAAAATGTCCTTATTGTAGAACCATATTACCTGAACGGAGTCAATATTAAGAGCAAATATTTCCTGATTAGGTCCGTTGCTTCGGTATGAAGCTGGATCTAAACCATCAATCCAAATCTTACCCATATAAGGGATCTCTTGTGTTAAATATTCAGCGTAGTCTACAAACTTGCCTTCAGAATAATACTGTGCAACAGTGTTTACCAGTACAATATCAGCCGCAGTTTCTCCACCTGCCAACTGGTTTCCTAACCAGTCAGTATAAGCTGAACCAGATTCTTTATCATCTAATACTACTTCCACTTTGGGGTTCTTTTCCTTATAAACTTTTGCCAGCTCTTCCCAAATGGGCAAGGTTGAAGCCATTGGAATACTGATTGTGATAGTTCCTTCCAGTTCCCTGGCTGGTTCAAGAGCTACATCATCTTCTTCATTTTCATCAGCAACCTCTTCTTCATTTTCTTCTACTGCTGGTTCATCAGCTGAATCCTCATTTTCCACTGCAGGAGTATCCACATCTGGCTGGCTGTTAGCCTGCTGTCCTCTGCAGCCCACTAACACCAAACCCATCAACATGATGATTGCCACCAATAAGCTGATTAGCTTTGCGGATTTTTTAAGTAACATTGAGTTTTCCTCCTTTTCTTAATTTATTCTTGTTTCTACATTCACGCCTTTACGTGTTGTAGAAAATTAAATCCAGTATTCTTCACCAACAATTTCTTTGGCAAATAGACATACCTCTTCTCCTTTAGGCCCATCAATATCCTTAAATACATAGTATATAGGTTTTGGACTACCTGGCTGGCTTGGTTTATCGCTACTTTTGTCTCTTCTCCACAGCCCTAGATTTAACCCGAATTCATCACGATTATCCACATGAGCATGGAGTATAAAAGATTCAATGCCAGGTATTTTGGCAATTTTTCTATATGCCAGACAATAGGCTGCTGCCTGAAGCATTTCACTCTCTTCATTCTCGTCTGAATGAAAACCCTGCTCTGATAGGATTATATGTCTAATCCTGCCCTTGTATCTGTATTCTTGCTGGGATAAGTATTGAGGCAAAATTTCAATATTTTTAAAGGTAATACGTCCTGTTTCAAAGGAGGCTATTGCTGTTTTGTCATTCCAAAAGTCCGCATGAAATAGATTTTCAGGATAGGGATGATATGCTACACCCCAATCAAAATTTCCGTCTCTATGACAAATATTGTTTAGAATATCTATTACATCTTTTCCTTTATAGAATCTTTGGGGATTTTTCTGATGAGTTAAAGTCCAAAAATGATCTAGTGAAATGTAAACCCTTGCTTGACTGTATTTTTTTCGTGCTGCAAAATAAGCTGTTCTAAGTGCAATGCAATACTCTTCCATATATTCTTTTACTGTTTTATCTCCCGCATTTGACCATACTCCTTGAGAATTGACTTCATTTCCTATAATATATCCGCAGGCTCTTCCATAAAGCTGATCAGGCCTTGTATATCTCTCTGCTACAAATTCCACAAAAGCCTTATAGCGTTTAAGACCTCTCTCTGTTACAACATTAAAGGCACTGATAAATCCTTCCGGATCATAATCCGGATGAATCAATTCCTCTTCCAGATGGGGATCAATAGTTCTTCCAGCCCATTTCCTACTATTTAAGAGAATAAGGTTGACCACTATGCCATTATCTGATAATTCTTTTACCCTTCTATCAAAGTCTTCTACTTCTTGGCGATCAAAGTAAAAGATTTCTCCATCCATAGAATAGGGAATTGAATCTCCTAAATCCCTGGATATCATTATGTTAGGTAGATTCAAGTTTAAAGCAGCATGACCAATTCCTAATTTTATTGCATCATATACCATGTTTACCTGCAAGCCTTTAATGGTATGGGATGTGGGATAATCATAATTATACAAGGCAATATCCAGTAATTCAGTTACATAACAGGGACCATCTATGGGTATAAATTCATCCTGGCCTAATCTCATCTCTAGTTTAAAGGGTGAATAGATTCTGTCTCTGTCTCTATCATATCGATTTATGGTTATCAAAAAATTTCCCTCAGCATTGTTTATTTTTGTATGAAATATATCAACAAAAGAGTTGTTTTCCTTTACTCGCCATAATATGTTTTGGTCTTCTCCCATTGATTTGTCTTTAAAGCGTCCATAGAAATGAATATGTTTTTTATCCACACTAATTTTTTTAATGATGGGTTTACTACTCTTCACCAGAAAGCTCCTTTCTATCAATCCTATGTCCGTAACCCTGCAAGCTATCTTAATGTTTAATCTGATTTAATTTAGCTGCTGTCGACTAGGATGTAGATCCCTGGTTAAATGAGTTAATATAAATAAACGCGCGTCAAATTTTGTCAATAATATGGATAATGCCCTAATTTTGTGTCAGTCTTTCTTTTATTTTGGAGGTGCCGTGGATTCGCGGATGACCAATTTCATAGGATAGTGATGAACAATATTCTTTCTATCTTCGACTGGTATTTTTTGCTGTTGAATAATATATTCTACTGCCTTTTGGCCTATGTTGAAAACTGGAGAGTCTAGTGAAGTTAAAGCTGGATTACTGCTTTGAGCATAAACTGTATTATCAAAACTAATAATAGATATGTCTTCTGGTATTCTAAAGCCTATTTCCTTAAAAGCTCTCAGAACACCTATTGCCATATAGTCATTGACAACTATTACTGCGGTTATGTTTAGATTACGATTGAGAAGTTGATGACCATATTCATAGCCCTTTTTAAAATCTGTATGATAGGGTGGATCGCCATGTATAATGTAGTCATCAATATTTTCCCTGTTGAATTGTTCACAACACCAGCGAAATGCCTCTAACCTCTCTGGTCTTGTATTTTCATTTGAAGTATCAGGTCCCAGGCCAGAGATATATGCAATCTTGCTATGGCCCAGCTTCGTTAAATAATAGTAGGCTTTTTTCATTCCTTCATAGTAGTCGATTTTTATATTTATGTTTCCGGAGTTTGTTAGTCCATTACATTCAACAAAAGATATACCGCTTTCCTTTATCTTTTCTCTCATATTAGAGGAAAGATTCCCCATGTAAGTATCATAGATAATTCCATCTACCTGCCTGGATATAAAATCTTCTACTACCCTGTTAACATCTCCGTAAGAACCCAGACTAATGGAAAGAATATACCCGTTTTTGTTAGCCTCATAATGGGCTCCTTTAGCTAGTTGTGCGAAGTGTGGATTGGTTATTTAGTCAATTATAAGACCGATATGTTTCGTGGATTTTGTTGCCAAGCTTCTGGCAACCATATTGGGAGTATAATTTAATTCTTTAATTGCCCATTCTATTCTTTCTCTGAGCTTTTCACTAACATTACCTTTATTATTAATTACATTTGACACAGTCGATGGAGCTACACCAGCAAGCCTCGCTACATCATCTCTTGTTACAGATATGCTTGTCTTTCCTGGTTTCTTCATAATTAATCTCCTATAAACGCGCGTCAAAATCATTTATATTATTTATATTCTATGTGGAATTTAGATATCCTTCTTATAAACGAAAATTTTTTTAATATTTTATTTTTCTATACTTCCTCCTTTTTAATTCCTCCAATAATATTAAATATCCTATCCCACCTGGCTCCTTGATTTTCATGAATTAAAAGGGGCTTATAGCCAAGTTTTAAGTAGGTTTTAATAGCAGGAAGGCGAAAATCATCAGTTTCCAGAATCGAGGCCAGCTTTCCCTCATTTTTCATCTGATAAAGTGCTGCCAAACTGGCCTGTAATCCCAGACCCTTGCCACTATGGCTGGATAAGGCGCCTACCATGTGCAGATATCCAGTATGCTCTCCCCATAGGGGGCGGTGCCAGGCTGTGGCCGTTGCTACAGGTGAGTTTTTGTGACAGACAAAGATAACTCGTTCCGGGCTAAAGCATTTGTGGGACTTTATCTCCTCATCAAAATTGCTTTTGTATTTAAAGGAATGATTGATAATATACTCCCATGCCTCTTCATCCCCCGGCTGGAATTTTCTAATGCTATACCCCTCTGGCAGCTGCAGGTCCGGCAGCTTTGCCAAGGTTGGCCTAAACATTACTAACTGTGGTTTTTGGTTATGCAGACTTTCCATATGGCTTACTCCCCTACAACTTAATAATTTGCTCTTCCCTGGTGCTTTCCCTAAAATCGGGCATGGCCATAAACCTGCCTCCATTGGTAACTGAAAGCTCAGATAAAAGTCCCACAGCCGTCCATTCACAGGCTTGGTATACATCGATGGCAGGTTTGACACCCTTGGTGATTGCATCTACAAAATCCTGGACAATAAAGAAATCCCCGCCCCAGTGTCCGGCTTTTTTATGCTCTTCAGTGGCATTTTTGTACCTCTCAGGTAAATAATAGTAAAAGTCTCTTAAGGGCCTCCACTTTGCTATATCAGTGTTTTCATCCATACCCTTTAGCCAAATCTTATGGTCATCACCCAACCCCCTGGGCGCTTCATAACAGCCCTTTGTTCCCTGAAGGGAATAATAGGCCATATTGTGAGGACGCTCTGAGATACAGTCTATACGTATCTTTATAAGTTTTCCGCTTTTTAACTTGCAAAGGGTTATGGTGGTATCTTCCTGTCTAAACTCTGGCGCTGTATGCCATCCGGTTCCTACACAGGCAACAGCCTCAATCTGGTCTCCCTCAAACCACTGCATAACAGGTCCTAAACTATGGGTAGGGTAAAATGCCCCTCTTTTTCCCAGCTGCCAGAATTTTCTCCAGGTGCTTCTGCCATCATCATATTTGGCAAGGCTTTTTATATCATGAATATATTCGCCTTCACCAAAGTACACTTCACCAAACAGTCCCTTGGCTACCATATTGCGTATTAGCTGGTTTTCAGGGATGTAGCAGTAGTTTTCGGCCATCATGTATACCTTTTTGGACTTTTCTACTGTTTCCACAAGCCACCATAATTCGTCCATGGTGACACCGGCGGTTACCTCACTTAAAACGTGCTTGCCGGCTTCCAGGGCCTGTATCGCCTGTGGAACATGAAGCTGCATTGGGGTTGCTATAACTACAGCATCAATCTGGGACTCCAACATATCTTCATATATGCGATAAGTCTTTGGTATATTATGTTTTTTTGATTGCTCTTTTAGCAGATCCTCATCAAGATCACACAGGGCTTCAACTTTTACATTGTCAAGTGCCTTAAAGCCTAATATGGTACTAAGTCCTCTGCCTCCAACGATCCCTACCCTAATCATATCAGTAGCCACGACCTCCCATACTTACTCCTCTGCCCCTACAAATCTTAGTAGGTTCCTATAGTATATTTTCTCTTGTACTTCCTTTGAAATACCAAGCTCTTCAAATACCTTATCGTCAAACTCCTGTATCCTGCGGGCGTATTCAGGGCTATAATTATTCACGTTGGAATCAACACCCCATATAATATTGTTTTCTACATCATACCCAGTCAAAAGAAGTTTCTCCAGCATATCCCTTCTGTAAGTAAAGGGGGTACCAGGAGTCAGATCTACAAACATTTCCGCTGTGGAAGCACCTTTTCCGCTCCTTTGAAGGGAATTATTAAATTTTCCATAGACAGCTATGCACTCGTCAGTCCATGGCCAGGAGACATGAGCCAGGGCAAACCTTAGATTGTCGATGGATAATAGGACTTCAAACTCCGTAGGCTTGTTATAGTTTCCAGAAGCATTTTTTCCGTCATATAAAATACCGGAATGGAATAAAATAGGTTTATTATACTCCCCTATCTTCTTATATACCGGAATTGCCCTTGGATCACTTGGATAATGGGTGCTGCATATAATCTTAAAACCCTTTATGCCCATGGAAACAGCCAGATCCACATCCTCCATAGCTGTATCACTGGTGGGATCAATAAAGAAAAAGGGAAACAAGTATTTGTGACCTTTAGTCCATTCCAATACATTTTCTATCCTTTGCTTTGAAGGAATTTCCTCATCACCATAACGAGCAGGTCCATGGGATAATACAATCCCTCCATCAAGGCCAGCCTCTTTTAGTCTTGACAAAAGAGCCTGCTGATTAACCTCTCCATAAACAGTGTGAATGTGACAATCCAGTCTCATCTCTCCACTCCCCTTTATTAATTTTTTACTTATTATTATTTTTGAGCTTTTAATTTGGGCCTTTGATTAAATAGTTATTTAACATCATTTACTATTTCTTCCAGCCTTTCCTCCAGCAAATAGGGGTCTGTCAAATATTTTTCTATCAGCTTAACTGAGTTGCTAAGATAAAGCCCATCGCAGATCCTTTCATCTATTGCTATGCCCATCTCACATACCCTTTTGATTACCACTTCATTTTTTTGAACAACAGGTACCTTCTTTTCCTTGCCTAGTGAAATAAATATGCCAGTATTGCCGAAATCATAGATGTGATGATATACATAGTCCAGTTTGATGGATTTTAGGTAGGTTATAAACATGGTGGTGTGAAAAGGACTGGCCTCGATAAGGGCCCCGGGCAAAAGATTCCATTTATCCATTTGCCTAATTATGCCCATGAGAAATTTGACCAGGAAATTGGGCAGGGACATGATAATATGTGCCAGTCTGTCAGTTTCATTTCCTGTATCTACTGCTTTGTTCTCCTTTATGACTTTATCTATAATATCAGCTATTTCAAATATATTCTCCCGACCTGTAAAACTAAACTTAACAGTAGTTTCCTCACCTTCATCCTTAAGTGTTCTCTTTATAGCCATGGATATCCATATCCTGTTTCGCGCATAGTATTTATTATTCATAACAAACCTGTTAAGCTTGGGCCTTTGTGCTATAACACGAACAAAAACTGCAATAAAGAGATGTAAGTAGGTGAGTCTAAGTCCATTCTTGTACTTTTCTCTGATATAGGCGTTGATCTTGTCTGTTTCAACAACCATTTTGCTAAATACATGTGCATCTGATCTCTTGGGCATGATATAGGGTATAATCTTGACAAAAGGGCTTATGGTTCGCAGTCTTCTACCGTCATATCTGTTTATGAGTCCGTTATAAATTTTTTTAAATATATTCACATTACACCGCCTTAATATATATGTTTATTATAATGATATGATTAAAGCTTTGCTGAAATAATAATAAATAGTATAACAAATGACTTAGTACTTATTCTAGACAGAATTTTACATTATGTCAAGGATAAGTACAAAAAAGCAGATGAAATCAAAAGCTTAGATTTCATCTGCTTTTTCTGCATTATATTTAGTTTTAAATTTCTATATATTTTGTAGCCAGCTATATATTTTATATCTCGCCTCTTTTTTTATAACCAATCACATCTATTATATGTTGAGTTTATAAGCATGTTAAGCATTTGGCATATGATCCTTTGTTATAATCATCTGTTGTATAATCTTGTATATATCAGTTAAATAAAAAGTATATCAGTATAGTAGTAATGGGAGCCTGGCGACCTAGTGTCTCTGGTAGCTACTGGAAGTAGATATATGTCCAGGGGATCCTCTCCTTTTTTCACTTCTATTTCAAGAACATGCTCCCCCTCTGGCAATAGTAACTCAGCCCGTTTGCTGGCGGGTGCTCTATGATACGCTGGCATAAATATGGTCTCCTCCAGATCCTCAAATAAAATTTTGCCGTTGAGGCTTACCCTTACCGGGCTACTGGTTGCTGTGATAATTTCTACCATGCGTTTGGCAGGATTTTTTATAGTGGTCCTTGCCTTATATACACCAGGAGGCATTTTATCAAAGGCCTTTTCAAATGCAATTCTATTGCCAGGTGAGGTTATGCTGTATCCTTCATTGTCATCCGGACCCCATACTGTAAAATGACAGGCAGCAACCAGCGCAAAATGAACAGGATAGTTTGTCCAGTAGGAACCATCATGATATCTTTCTATATTCAAAGCCAGTTTGTATGAAGGTAAAACATTATTGTCTGATGTAACCTCTACCTTATATTCTAATTTTTTACCTTCTCTCAAGTTAAAAGATATCTCCCCGGATCCTTTCCAGCCTTTTGGCGCCTCCAAGTTTAGCTTGCCTTCCCAGGCTTCCCCAGTATGGTTTACTATGGTAAATGTGATTTCCTTAGTCTCTCCCCTGCCAATGGCCGGGCCTTCTGGTCCATAGTTAATAAAGACCTCTAAGCCTGGCTGCCTTCCGCTTCCGGCAGGAAGGGGCCTGCACTCCTCCCAGGGAATATAATTCCAAAGGTTTTCAGGTGTCTCTTCCCCTTTTAACAAGCCCTTGCAGTTCAGGGCAGCAGGATCAACATAGGTTTTCTCCGTTGATGATATTGTTATAGGCAGGTTCCAGGCAGCCAGCACTTCTTTGCAGGCTACCAGGGTTCTAAAGGTTAGTTCATCCAGATCCTTTGGTGCAGGAAAACCTTTAATCGGCGGGCTTACAGCTATTCTGTTGCCTACAGGTTTAACCCATTTTTCTGGAAGGCTGTCCTTTCCTCCAATTATTCCAAGGATAGCACCTAAGGTGGCGCCGGTGCAATCGGTATCATAGCCACAGTTTACTGCCTTTAAAATGGCATCTCCAAAATCCTCTCCATACAGCCAGCCCAGTATAGTAAAGGCAATATTCTGTGGGGCATCGGTAAAGTTAGGATGACCATGGTGTTTTAAAATTAATTCCCTGGCCTCCAGCCAGTCCTTTCCTTCCCTGTGCCATTTTCTTAAATCACTAACGGCTTTGGCCACTCGACAATTCTCGGGAATCATGGATAATCCAATATCCAGCAAAAGGTCAACATCACTATGGATAAAAGCTGCACTTTCTATGGCAGCAAAAAACATCTCACCATAGACCCCTTCTCCCCCTGCATGATCCACTATAGCATCCTGCCAGGCATACCTTGCAGCTGTAGCCGGTGCACCAGGTGCCAGCATAGCCCAGATTTCTGAACGTATAGGAGAGCCCATACAGTTAGTGAAGGGATTGCCAAACCATCCCGCTACAGGAGGGTTTAGCCCTCTTCTTAAGTTGGTAAGGGCATAACCGTATTCATCATATGGGAAAAATACATGTTCCAGCCACTCCTGGCCTAATTCTTTAGCCGTCAGTCGGGCACCGTACTGTTCTACGGCATGGAGCCATACCAGCTGTAAATCCAGGTCATCATTAGGCAAAGGACCCTCAGACAGCCGGGGATAGAAGGTTAGTTCTAAAACCTCCATCCTTCCCTCCACAGGTTCTCCCAGAGTACCTCCAATATTCTTACCCAGCCAGCCCCCATAAGCTTTATCCCAGTAGTCCTTTTCATTTAGTACAATTTTCTTTGTTATTTGCATGAATAATCCCCCTTCTTAACATAATTTCACTGTTTCATTATTGCTTCTTTTACTAGTTGTTATCAGTTATAATCATCTGCTGTACATGTTCTAAGATAATAACTATTTAGGGTTCACTTTGTAGCTGACTTAGAGAAAACTGACTTTGAAATAATTTGAGATAATCAGGTCTTTTATAAGGAATTAAAAATATAAATCTCCTCTAAAGGCCAGAGAGTAAGTTTGCATAATATTTATGTATCACAGGAACAATTTAACTCCATCAGATAATATATACAAATGATACACTAAATATATATTAAACATATATTTATTTGCATATTAAATAATATATTAGCAGTAATTTAATACCCTGTCTCTGATTTGACATACATTATCTATATTTACATACTCAAGTATGAAAGGAGTATCAGGAGTATAACGGCTATATAGCTGGAAAAACAGTGGCCAGTTAATATCTCCATCTCCCACTACCCGGCCGTAGGTGTCATTGACCTTGCGATCCTTTCCATGAAAATATGCAATATGGGGAGTAAGGTAGCGGAACATATCCTCTTCTGAACTGTTGGCTATTAAATTGGCTGGATCCAGCAATGTCTTTATTCTATTTGAACCTACCTGTTCAATAAAATCCATCATCCTTTTGGCACTGGGGATTACATCCAGTACACAGGGTTCCAAAGCTATGTATACATCATATTCATCTGCTTTTTTACAAAGCCATTTTATGCTTTCCAGCAAACGTTGAAATGCTGATTCATATGTATCGGCACAGACTCCTCGCCTTTCAGGCATAAACCCACACTCCGTGGCTACATAGGGAACCTGATTTTGTGATGCAATCTTCATGTGTTTTTCGAAATAATAAAGATTAGCCTCAAGCTCCTTGTCATTCTCTTCTAAAAGATTTGTAAAGACACCAATTGAAGTTACCTCAACATCACATTGCCTGTAATCTTCTACTAGTTGGGCTGCTATCTCATCTGTTAGGGTTGATAAGTCAGATCTGCCGTTATATACCCAATAGTTTGCATCCCTGCTTGCAAAGCACAGTTCGGTCCATTTAAATCCGTTACCTGCTAAAAACTCAGCAATCTCCCTATTGGTTAAATGAGGAAAGCTCCTGCTTACTACGCCAACATCCATTTTTCATCTCTCCATCCCTGTTTAATTACCTCTTTAACCCTTTAATCAATTTTCTTATCTTTTAGTCCACAAATAAATCCTATAGGCTATTAAAACTAAAACCTATAAAATTCTCAATCTATAAGGATTAAACATTTAAATCAGCAGAATATATACCATCCTGGTTATAATAATGCCTGTTTTCCTTCTGAAAGCTTGAGGGACTCATCCCCAATACCTGTTTAAACTGTCTGGAGAAATAATTGGGATCCTCAAAGCCTACTTCCATGGCTACCTGGGCAACGGATAGCTCAGGTGACCTTAACAGTTCTGCAGCCTTGGCCAGCCTGACATTTTTTATATACTCTACCGGCGTTAAGCCTGTGAACTGCTTAAACATCCTGGAAAAATAGTCTGTACTAAGGCCAACATGATTAGCTATCTCCTCTACCAAAATTCCCCTGGTATAGTTTTGCTCTATATATTCCAATGCCTCATATACATATTGAGTATACTTATACCCTCCCTCTTCTTCCCTAGTGAACTGCTCAAGATATGAACGTGAGAAAAGAACTAAAAATTCCAAGAGTAAGCCCTTAAGCTTAAGCTCCCAGCCTGTCGACCGGTATTCACACTCCAGTCGCATCTGTTCCAGGCAGGAGACTGCATACTTTCGATGTGCAGGACCAAGACGGATGCGTTGCCATACAGAAGGGTGGTCAGGATCAAAAATGTGTGCCATGCCCGGCAGTTTCCTTATTTCATCCAGTTCATTTTCCAAGGCTTCGGGATTGAAGAGACAGTTATATAGGATGGTATTCTTGGGATAAACATAGCCGTGAACATCCCCCGGGCGCATGCCAAATATATCTCCCGGAGTTAGTAAGGCGGTGGTGTTGTTATAGAAGTGAGTTGAAAAACCCCGGTCGATATAGACAAACTCATAAAAGGAATGGGAGTGATAAATATCGCCACTGGTATTATGCTCTGCTGTAAGCACCCGGATAGGAATATGACCCTGGTGGAAATAATCTTTTCCATCTAAATGACTAACATAGGACATAGCCTATCACCTCGTGTATTATCTCATGTACATTATATCAGAATATTCTTTTATTCACAATGACCGGGGTTTTTTATAGTTTTTGCTTGTTATTTTTTCCTATAGTTTTTTAATTTTTTTACTGATCTTAGGCTTTATAATTTTTTATTACATAAAAGCTGATTTTTCATCCATGGTGACTTTACCAGCCCATCCCCCTCCCTGAGAAGGGTTTCATATAACCTTTTTCTAAGCTCCTCTATAACAGGCATATATTCTTTTCTGTCTATCAGATTGCAAAGCTCATGGGGATCCTTTTCCAAATCGTAGAGTTCATCCATATCGGTGGTGTTCCAGATATATTTCCATCTCCTATTTCTAATCATCCGCTGGGTATAAAGGCCAAACTGCTGTCCGTTGTATGTGGCCACCGCCTCGGTTCTCCAATCCTTAACAGTCTCTCCCTTCATAAGTTTTAATAAAGACCTGCCTGAAAAAAAGGCTGGAATATCCCTGCCTAATATCTCCAATATAGTGGGAGGTAAATCTAGAAAATGGCACACAAACTCATCCCTGACAGTCGATGGCTTTATCACTCCCGGCCAGCGGATAGCTAAAGGAACCCGGACTACATCGTCATACATAATATAGTGTTTATCTATCATCCTATGGCTTCCGCACATATCCCCGTGGTCGGCAGTATAGATAATTATGGTGTTGTCTGCCTGGTCTGATTCCTCCAACCTTCGCAGTACCTTTCCAATGGCATGATCTATCTCACTTATGGTAGCAAAATAAAGGGCTACTGTCTCCCGCCAATCCTCCCAGGTATAGTTTTCTATATCCCAGCTATAAAGCTGCTGTTTTTGTATATAGGGCTTATTATGAAAATCCTCCTTAAAGCTGGGCCAGGGAGGGATATCCTCTGGGTTATAAAATTGGGCAAATTCTTGGGAGGGCCTGCAGGGCAGGTGAGGCCCTGGGAAATCTAAACGGATATGCCAGGGTCTGCCTTCCTTATTATATTTATCTATTTGCTCTACTGCCCTTTGTGCCAGCCAGTGGGATATATTGTCCTCATAGGGAACAGGGTCTGTCTCGCCCATCCATCCCTTTTTGTATTCAATGTCAGGGTACTTTTCTTTTCTAAACTTCCAGTAATCTTCCAATCCTATTGCGTGGTGAAAACCATATTCCAGGGGACCATGGTCTGGATTTCCACTCCATTTACCAATAAAGGAATTTTGATACCCTATCTCCTCCAACTCCCGTACCCAGGTATATTCATGGGGCGATAGGGCAGGTATATCCAAAGCAATGCCATAGTTCCATAAAGCCCCAAAGGTTTCAGGCCGCCTGCCATTTAAAAAGGCCTGCCTGGCAGGGGCACATACAGGAATAGGAGTATAGGCATTAGTAAACCATACTCCTTCTCCTGCTATTTTATCTATAGTGGGGGTAAGAACAGGATAGACTCGGGAATATCCAATACAATCATATCTTTGCTGATCAGCAACTATAATTAAAATATTTGGTTTCATATGGAATCCACGTCCACTACCTTTCCTGTATCCAGGGACACAATTGCAGCCTGAATCACCTTTTGAGCTGCTAATCCGTCAGCACCGGAACCGTCAATTTCCTCAGGAGGCACTCCATCAGCTACCTGCCTTACAAAACTGCGTATCCGGCATCTGAAAGTATCATCAAACCCCCTATAGCCTCCAAATACAGGATTTGTGTACACCCTCTTTTCCATATTACCTGCCGGGTATAGGGTTACTTCCCTCCACATATCCTCAAGGACAAAGCGTCCCTTTGTACCTGCTACCTCACAGCGCTCCATGGGATGGCCCCTCTCTATATCATAACTGCTAGTCAAATGCCCCACCATTCCGTTCTTAAACTTCATGTTGATGGAGGCGGTGGACCATATATTTCGCCCCGGTGCCTTCATGGCAAAACACTGAACCTTTTCCACATCTCCGCAGAAATGTCTCATAATATCTACACTATGGGGATTTAAAGCCTTGAGGTGATAATAGGGGGATTCTAATTCCTGAAACTTCCCTATCCAAAGAGCCATGTTTACAAATAACAGATCCCCTATTAGCCCTTCATTCTGCCATTTTTTAGCCATTCTTGCAGCTGGTGTAAATCTGTGGTTCATGTTGATACCTAAACACAATCCCTTCTCCCGAGCTAAGGCTACCATCTTCTCTGCCGGCTCTATTTCATTGCAAATAGGCTTTTCGCAGAGAACATGACTACCAGCTGTTAAAGCCTGCATAGTGGGTTTGTAGTGGTCGCTGCCATATTCATAGCCCCCGGTGGTCACACTACATAGATCAGGTTTTAATTGGTCCAGCATCTCCTGAGCATCCAGGTACCAGGGAACTCCCAAGCGTTCCCCGGCCCTTCTAGCCCGCTCTTCAATAATGTCACATACTCCTACCAGTTCTACCAGTTCATCTTCCTTATATATATCTGCATGAAGATTTCCAATAGGACCCATACCTATTACACATACTCTCATGCTATCACTCCTCCCCTTCTTCGCCAGCCTGAAGTTTTTGAGCTGTTTTAGGGGATCCTATATAAAGGGTGTCATAGGCCTGCTGGGATGTCTTAAAGGGTCCTCCTTCCCCGCCGTGCCAGTTAAGATTAGTATACATGGGATTTTTTCTTCCAGTTTCCCTCTCCCTCTTGGCTATATGTGCTTCCATTCTGGCCGTTAGCATCTCAACCACTTCTGGCTCCTCTTCCGCTACATTATTGTTCTCTTCAGGATCTTTTATAAGGTTGTATAGTTCTACCTCTGGTTTAAAGTGAAAGTCTGGCTCTAGTGCACGGATTAATTTCCACTCGGGAGTTCTCCATCCATGTTTGCGCATCCAGGTACATTCGGTAATATAAAACTCCGGTTCTCTTTCCCTGTCCTCTCCTTTAAAGAGGGGAACCAGGCTTCTACCGTCAAAATTGCCTTCATATTCTATACCCATAATTTCTAATATGGTGGGCATTATATCCTTGTGCTGACAATAATCATAATAACGTTTGCCTGCAGGAACCTTGCCGGGATAACGGAAAATTAATGGTATTGTCAAGGTGCAGTCATAAAGTCCGTGATGGTCATACCAGCATTCATGATCATGAAGGGTTTCTCCATGGTCGGATGTAATAACTATTAGAGTTTCCTCCTCAATTCCTAAAGCTTCCACTGCTGTAAAGATATTTTGGATGCAGGCATCCATGTAGGCAATGGCGCCGTCATATTGAGCGATTATATATTCCTTATCAGTACATCCTGGTGGAAACCATGATCTAAAATAATCTGCAAAGGGCTTAAACTCATAAACTGGCTTTAGAGAGTTGTTGTCGGGATCATACTCATCTCCCCCGTAAAAGATTCTTTCGAATGGACCTGGAGGCAGATACGGTGAATGAGGATCCATATGGCGTAAAAACAGGAAGAAGGGCTTATCCTCTGCAGCCAGGCGTTGAAGTTCGGGAATAGCCACCTTATTAAGATTTTCAGCCTTGGGACTTCTTCCTTCATCATAGGAGCCCCAGCCTTCATAGTCTATATATTTGTCAAAGCCTCTGGAAGCAGGATTTCCTGAAAAACCTATGCAGGTAGTATTGTACCCTTGTTCTTTTAATACTTCTGCCAGGGTAGGAACCCCTTGGGCGATATCCCCTTCATGGCGCAGGGCTACTATATTGGTACCAAAGCAGTCCATACCAGTAAACATGGAGGCATAGCCAGGAGTAGTTGGAATACTGGGGCTAAATACATGTTGAAAGACCGCTCCACCCTGGGCAAACTTGTCTATATGAGGGGTGGTTAACCTATGGTAACCATATAGACTCATATGATCCCCTCTTAGGCTATCAATACCAAAGAACAGAAGATTCGGTTTCTTATTCATAAAATCTTCCTCCTTAATAATAGAATTTATCTGGCTCCTAGTTGCTTGAGGCAAGCATTCAGGTATCCATAGCTTTCTGCTGCAATAATGGAAACTTCAGGCAGGGTTAAGTCCCATGCTCCTATAACCTCTAAGTTAACAGGACCGGAATAGCCTCCATCCACCATGGCCTTACAATAAGCAAAAAGATCTATATTTCCCCTACCACAAGCCTGATTGGCCGGTGTGCCAGGGCTGCCTACCCTTTCAACACAGTCCCTGATATGGATATGCTTAACCCTGTCCAGGACTTTTGGAAGGGCTTCCTCCGGATTTTCTCCTGCGCGATATATGTGGCTTGGGTCCATATCAATACCAAAGCCCGGGGATTTTATTTCCTCCATAGCCCTTAAGGTAGTTGGAGTATCATAAATGGAAGCACCTACATGGGCTTTAACACATAGATAAACTCCAAACTCATGGGCCTTGTCTGACATCTTTGCTAAATGGTCTATGGTCTTTTTAAGGTCCTCTTCTACCCCGCTTTTGCCCCCCGGACCTACGTTTATAATGGGTATGCCAATCTCAGCACCTGACTCAAAGGCCTTCATCAAACGGTCTTCATCTAAGGAGGCTACCTCCATGGCCAAAAACTCTAAGCCATGATCCGATACAATCTGTTTCAGCTCCGTGGCCTGCTCCCGCCATCTGTCCAGTTCCAGATGCTCGCACATTCCCTTAATAGCTGAAATCTCTACCCCGTCATAGCCGGATAAGGCTATATGTTTGACAGCCGTTTCAAAATCAAACCCGGCAAATAATACAGAGTTAACTCCCAGCTTAATCATATAAACCCCTCCCATATTCCTTTAATTTAAATCTCTTAACGGTTGTGCCAGATCATCTCATATGAATCATAATGGCTATTGAACGTTCACTTATCAATAGCCATTATTTAAATAGTGATCTAAGAATCGAACAAACACAACCAGTTCATTAACCATATTAGATGTTTAGCGAATATATATTTTTCAGTATTCATTACTGGCTGTAATTCTTTTTAGGAAAATAGATTTGTTAAACATAAGTTATTCTTTTATAGCCCCCAGCATAACACCCTTTACAAAATGTTTCTGTACAAAGGGATATACACATATAATTGGAAGAGTAGCCACAACAATACTGGAATATTTAAGCTGTATGGTATAGGCCAGCCTCTCAAAAGCATCCTCCATCCCCTCTTGAAGCATATCTGGAGAGTTCATAAGCAGAATTTTCCTTAAGAAAAGCTGCAGAGGGTGTAAAGAAGAATCGCTTAAGTAAAGCAGGGCGTTAAACCAGGCGTTCCAATGTCCTACAGCATAAAAGATAATAAGTACTGCCACTATTGGAACTGATAGAGGAAGTATAATCTTGATAAATATTCCAATGTCGGTACATCCATCGATTTTCGCTGATTCTGGCAGGCTGTCAGGTATGGAGGTCTGAAAATATGTCCTGGCAATAATTAAGTTCCATGCACTGATAGCACCAGGAATGACCATTGCCCATCTGGTATTATAAAGTCCAAGACTGTTGACCAGTATAAAGGTAGGAATCAGGCCGCCGCTGAAAAACATAGTGATGGCTATATAGATCATAACAGCATCCCGGGCAAAGAACTCCTTTCGGGATAAGGCATAGGCCCCCATCAGGGTAAAGACAACGTTGATGGTTGTGCCCACTACTGTATACCATAGGGTATTGCCATAGGATCTCCAAATCTCCTGGTTTTCAAATACTATATTGTATGACCCTAATGAAAACCCTTTAGGAAGTAGCCATACCTCCTGAGCCAGTACAGCGTCAGGTGAGCTTATGGACATGCTGATGATATATATAAAAGGGTACAAGGTAGTAATGGAGATAAGTATTAGCAATGCCTCAATTACCCTATCCCATATTCTACTTCCGATACTTTTACTGGCTACCATTTATATCACCTTCTCCATCCCTTTTACCACAAGCCGATTTGGGTATATCTTCTGCTAATTTTGTTGACTGTGATCAAAAGAATAAAATTGATAATGGAGTTAAACAGACCAACGGCTGCTCCAAAGCTGTATTGAGCACTTAGTATACCCCTTCTATATACATAGGTAGAGATAACGTCAGCCACATTATAGGTGGCAGGGCTATACATAAGGATAATCTTTTCAAATCCTACATTCATCAAATTACCCAGTGCCAGGATCAGCAGCATAATAGCAGTGGGCATTAGCCCAGGTATGGTAATATGACGCATTTCCTGCCAGCGGTTGCACCCGTCAATTCTGGCTGCTTCATATAGCTGAGGGTCGATGGATGTAAGGGCTGCCATATAAATAATGGAATTCCATCCAAAACTTTGCCAGATCCCAGAACCGATATATAAGGGTCTGAACCAAGCCGGCTCTCCCATAAAGTTAATAGGCTCCATCCCCAGCCTTCTAAGGAAGTTATTAATAATACCGTCCGAGGGGGACAAAAAGTTGGACATAATACCTACCATAACCACCAGGGAAATAAAATGGGGTAAATAGCTAACAGTTTGAACTACCCTCTTTAGGTGTTTTCTCTTTACCTCATTTAACAGTAGGGCAAAGATAATAGGAACAGGAAAGCTAAAGATCAGGCTAAGTCCGCTCAGGATAAAGGTATTGCTAATAAGCCGGCCAAAATAAACGGATCTGAAAAACTCCCTAAACCACTTAAGCCCAACCCATTTACTAAATAATATGGAATCTCCAGGTGAAAAATCCTTGAAGGCAATGATAGCCCCATACATGGGTATATAGTTGAATATGAAATAATATATAATAACAGGGGCTACCAGCACAAGGAGATACCTATCCTTCTTTATGTTTTTCCATAATCTCTTATAAGGCTTATCAATAACCTGTCTATTCATAGGCTTTCCTGCTCCTATTCATGGAATTTCTCATAGAATCTCCTATCATGCCATTTAACAGAATAATTTTCTACTCAGACTGCATATACCGGTCATACTGTGCCTGTTTGATGGCTATCGCCTCATCTATACCCATAGCCTTTATGGCCTCTACATACTTATCAAAGTTGTCCAAGGGCTCCTGCCCCTGTATAAACTTGATAATCATCTCATCCCTGTAGGTCTCTATATCTGCCATAATGCTGGTATAGGTATCTACCTCTTCCTGGGATGCCAGTATCCTGGGAAAGGAGGGAACATAGTATTGAGTAGCCTTTCTGGATTGCTCCATTTCATTTTCATACTGATAAAATCTTTGTTCAATACACTCCTGCATCAAGATCCTGGGGAAGCTACCGTTTACCCCAAGGCTGGCCTGGGCTATGCCAGAACCTAGCTCACTCTTTAGAATATAGTCTGTAAATTGAGGTTTCCCATCCTGCATGACATAGCTAAGGCCTTCTATACCGAAATTACCCATAAGTATTTGCCCGTCTTCACTGGCAAACATATAATCCAGCCATTTTATTAAAATCTCAGGATCCTTACAATCCCTGGTAATGGCATAATGGATATTTTCAGTGGGCTGCTCCTTTTCCAGTAGCCTGTCGCCATAAGGGCCCTTTGGAGGAACAATGCCTTCCCATCTGGCGTCTGGATAATCCTTGGTCATCCTTTCATTCCATTGGGGGAAGCGCATGGTAAAGTCACTAACCGATGCTCCGCCAACATTACCAATAGCCTTTGCAGTGTATTTATCCATATCCTGTGCTGCAGTCATATCCGGATCCAAAATTCCTGCATTATACCATTTATTCATCTCTGTGAGCCAGTCCTTTAGTCTGGGATCTATCCATTCGTATATTACACTGCCCTCATCGTCGGTATACCATCCGTCACTGAGAACCAAATGAAGGCCATAGGACCAGGCGAATTTGTATAAGCCGTTAACATTCATTGCCAAGAGAGGTATTTCATCAGTCTTTCCATTCCCATTGGGATCCCTCTCTTTAAAGGC
>JAAYGY010000034.1 GCA_012735575.1 Clostridiales bacterium | reverse complement strand
TGGCAAGGCGACGCTCTACCACTGAGCCACTCCCGCTTATATTCTGGTGCCTCGGGGCAGAATCGAACCACCGACACGCAGATTTTCAGTCTGCTGCTCTACCAACTGAGCTACCGAGGCATTCTTTGGAAACATGATATTATGGCGACCCGGAAGGGGCTCGCACCCTCGACCTCCAGCGTGACAGGCTGGCATTCTAACCAACTGAACTACCGGGCCTTAAAACATAATTGTTTGCAGCGAACAAGTAAGATTATATAATAAATGTTCCCAGAAGTCAAAGACGCTGTAAGTCGATTATAGGCTTATAATTAATGTTTTCTCCCTTATTCTTTAATTTTCTTTAGGTAGCAATCTTTAAAATCAGTCTTTTGTAGTATTCCTTCTTTTAGCTAATTCGTTATATATAGCATCTAAAGATATATCTTGGTCCACTAATAAAACTAATAGATGGTAGATAAGATCCGAAATCTCGTATATTACTTCATATTTACTATTATTTTTTGATGCTATAATTACTTCTGCTGTTTCTTCTCCAACCTTTTTTAGGATTTTATCAATACCTTTATCAAATAAATAACAAGTATAAGAGTTCTCCTTTGGATGCTTTTTCCGATCCATTATAGTATCATATACCTTTTGTAAAATTATAGAAGTATTATATGAATTTCCATAAACTGAGTCTGGAGAAGATTCCAACCTGTCTCCTTGTACTTTTCTATAAAAACAGGATTTGTTTCCAGTATGGCAAGCGTTTCCCTGTTGCTTTACTTTTATCAAAACTGCATCTTTGTCACAGTCAAAATAAATGTCAGTTATTTTCTGGATGTTTCCAGATGTTTGACCTTTTTGCCATAATTCTTGCCGACTTCTACTCCAAAAATGAGTTATACCAGTTTCTATTGTTTTTGCTAATGACTCACTATTCATATATGCCAGCATTAAAACCTGGCCATTGTTTGCATCTTGTATAATTGCTGGAACTAAGCCATCTTCATTATATTTTATATCAAGAGCATCTATATCCATAAGTAAATTACCCCTCTTTTCTTATATTATAACTTTTATTCCTTTTTCTAGCAAATAACTTTTTAGCTGTCTTATTTCCATGACTTTAAAATGAAATAATGAAGCGGCTAATAGAGCACTAGCACTCCCCTCATTAATAGCATCATAGAAATGCTCTAGCTTACCAGCTCCTCCTGAGGCTATAACAGGTATACTTATTTGCTTAGTGACAGCTTTAAGTAATGGAATGTCGTAACCGGTTTTTGTGCCATCCTTATCTATACTGGTGAGCAGAATCTCCCCAGCCCCCATCTTCTGGACATCCATTGCCCATTGAATTACGTCCATATGAGTATTAGTCTTGCCACTATCCACAACAACTGACCATTTATTTTCTTGACTATTGATTTTTTTGGCATCTATAGCTACTATAATAGACTGGCTTCCTAGTTTAGATGCAACTTGAGAAATTAATTGTGGATTTTTAAAGACAGCTGAACTTATTACAACTTTGGAAGCGCCAATATTTAAAAGATCATTAACATCTTGGAAATTTTTAACTCCACCACCAGCAATTAAAGGGATAGAAATTTCATTAACAATTTTCTTAATTATTTCTTTAAAAGTACTTTTAGACTCATTTGATGACATAACATTTAGTAAAAAGAGTTCGTCAGCACCAGCCTTATCATAGGCCTTAGCAATTTCTACAGGATCTCCTGCGTCTTTCAAATCTGTAAACTGTACTCCTTTAACTACTCTTCCATCTTTAATATCCAAACAAGGTATAACTCTTATATTCATTTTTATTCCCCCTCATACTCAAGAGCCGCTTCAAGCTGTATATCGCCTGTATATAAAGCTTTGCCTATGATTACACCTTTAACTCCTATTTCTTTTAATCCTTTTATATCCTCCAGCGAACTAACACCTCCTGAGGCAATTATATCTAAATTTGTTTCTTTAACTATTTTACCTATAGCCTGAAAGTTAGGACCTGACAACATTCCATCTTTTGAAATATCTGTGCATATAACAGTTATTACACCTTTTGCTTCAAGTTTTTTAGCAAAACCTATATAATCAATCTCAGTTTCTTCTGCCCATCCCTGAATAGCTACTCTATCCTTTTTTGTGTCAATGCCTACTGCAATTCTATCTCCGTGTTTGTCAAGTGCTTTTTCTAACAGCTGAGGCTGAGTAATAGCAGAAGTCCCTAAAATAATCCTTTTAACCTTAGTATTTCTTAAAAAATTATCTATCTTCGTTAATGTTCGAAATCCACCTCCGATTTGTACTGGTATTGAAACAGCATCAATAATATCATTAATAATTTGGATATTGTTTGATTCTCCATAAAAAGCTCCATCAAGATCTACTATATGTAAAATGCTAGCCCCCATACTTTCCCATTTTAGAGCTACTTTTACAGGATCATGATTATATATGGTTTTTTGATCATTTTTCCCCTGCACAAGACGTACACATTTTCCATCTTTAATATCAATTGCTGGGTAAATATACATGATTAACCTCCTAGTTCAGTCTAAGATTCCTTTTGTTGAAGGAACTTCATCTCTCTGGATAGAGTAGGTATCAATATAAATAGCCTGTTTTATGGCTCTACCTAAAGCCTTAAATATTCCTTCTATAATATGGTGACTATTTCTTCCATATAATACTCTTATATGAAGGGTTAAGCCAAAATGAATTGAAAAAGATCTTAAAAATTCTTCTAGTAGCTGTGTATCGAAATCTCCAACAATCCCTGAAAGCTCAGGTATTTCCAAATGTAAATAAGGCCTACCGCTAATATCTAAACTTATCTCGGTTAGGGATTCATCCATGGGTATTGATGCAAAACCATATCTATTTATACCCTTTCTGTCTCCTAGAGCCTGTTTAAAAGCCTTTCCCATGACAATCCCTACATCTTCTACACTATGATGCCCATCTACATGTAAATCTCCCACACAGCCTACCTTTAAGCTAAAGTCGCCATGGGCAGCAAAAAGACTAAGCATATGATCAAAGAAACCTATGCCTGAATCAATCTCTACTGTACCTGATTTATCTAAGTTTATCTGAACTCTGACATGAGTTTCCAGTGATTTTCTCTCAATTTCCCCTATACGCATTACAGCACCTCTTTTCTATTAGCCCATTATCTCTTTCATAGCATCAATAAAACATTGATTTGCCATTTGGTCTCCAACGGTAACCCGTAAACAATTTTCCAAATGGGGATTATGAGAAAAGTTTCTTACAAGTATACCTTTATCCATAAGTTTTTTCCATGTCATGGTTCCATTAGGAACACGAATAAGTAAAAAATTGGCTTCCGATGGATAAACGTCTATTCCCGGTATTTGTTTCAAAGTTTGATATAAAAACTCTCTCTGTCTTAGGATTTCACTGATTCTTTCTTTAACTATATCTTGATTTTCTAGGGTCATTATAGCTGCTTTTTGTGAAAAACTGTTAACATTATATGGAGGTTTTACCTTTGATATCTGTTTTGCCAGTTCTGGTGCGCATATACAATAGCCTATGCGCAATCCCGCTAACCCCAACGCTTTGGAAAAGGTCTTTAGCACCACGAGGTTTGGACATTCATCAAGGAGACTTATCATTGTTCCTTGTGTAAACTCACCATATGCCTCGTCTACAACAACAATACCATCAAAGTTTTTTGTAATTTCTAAAACTTGATTAACTTCAATTACATTGCCAGTAGGGTTATTAGGGCTGCACAGAAACACCAATTTGGGCTTATGCTTGTTAATAGCAGAGTTTATATTTTCTGTATCATATTGAAAATTTTTAGCTAAAGGGATTTCTACTGATTTCCCACCCGAAATTGAAGTAAAGATTCTATACATTCCAAATGAAGGGGTTGGACAGATTACGTAGTCTCCTTTATTTACAAAAGCTGTAACAAGTATTTGAATGATTTCATCGGAACCAGAACCAACTACAACCTGTTCTGGGAATACATTGCAGTATTGTCCAATATACTTCCTTAAAAGAGTACAATTAGAATCTGGGTATCTATTAAAATTTCCTCCAGACATAATTTCTTTAGCCAGTGCTTTCTTTACCCTTTCGGGAATATCCCAAGGGGACTCATTAGCGTCTAGTTTATATTTATAAATCCTTGTTCTATCACCTTCATCATAGGGCACTAGATCAATTAAATCATTTCTTAAATAGTTTTTCATATCTTATTTAAACCTCACTTCCACTGAACGCGCATGTGCTTCTAATCCTTCTGTTCTAGCAAATTTTGCTATGTCTTGATAGATATGGTGCAAAGCTTGTTTTGAGTAGAATAGGAAACTAGATTTTTTTGTAAAATCTTCTACTGATAATGGTGAGAAGAACCTGGCGCTGCCATTAGTAGGCAAAATATGATTAGGACCTGCCATATAGTCGCCTAAAGGTTCTGGAGTAAAGTTACCTAAAAAAATGGAACCTGCATGTTTAATTTTACCTAGGATATTAAAGGGATCCTGTATAGCTAATTCTAAATGTTCTGGTGCTAGTTCATTTGATAATTCAATTCCCTGTTCTATATTGTTCACTATTATAATGGCTCCATAATTTCTGAGAGAATTTTGAACAATATCGTATTTAGGCAATGTAGCTGCTTGTTTATCTATCTCTTCTTTAGTCATTTCAGCTAATTTGTAGTTATCCGTAATTAGTATTGAAGTAGCTAATGGATCATGCTCAGCCTGGGACAAAAGATCAGCAGCAACATAGGCTGGATTTGCACTGCTATCGGCAACTATAACTACTTCACTAGGCCCTGCTATCATATCAATATCTACAAGGCCATAAACCTGTTTTTTTGCTAAAGTAACGTATATGTTTCCAGGACCTGTGATTTTATCAACTTTGGGTATTGGTGCTATGCCAAAAGCTAATGCTGCTATAGACTGAGCGCCACCTAATTTATAGATTTTATTGATACCTACTATATCAGCTGCAACAAGAGTATATGGATTAATAATTCCTTGGGAATTAGGCGGAGTAACCATAATGATTTCAGAAACTCCAGCAATCTTTGCAGGGATAGCATTCATTAGGACAGAAGATGGATAAGCGGCCTTACCTCCTGGAACGTAAATACCTACTCTATCTATTGGAAGAATTTTTTGTCCTAATATTATCTGGAATTCATCTTCAAAGTCAATCCAATTGTTTTGTTTTTGCTTGATATGATAGTTCCATATTTTTTTCTTTGCTTTTTTTATAATGGATATAAATTCAGCTGAAACTTCATTATATGCTTTATCTATTTCCTCATCACATACCAACAAATCGTCGATATTATCAATAAAATAGCCATCAAAGAGTTTTACATAATCAATCAAAGCAGATTGGCCATATTTGTTAATATTACTTACAATCTCATTTACAATCTTATTCTCTTCAGCGAAATCTAAAAATGTAGGACGCTTTAAGGAATTTAGAATTTCAGATATACTTTTTCCTCTTCCATCTATTAAAGTAATCATTTATATTTCCTCCAATACTTTTTCTATAGAACCTATAAATCGAGTTATATCATTCCTTTTAGTTTTGAGACTTACTCTATTGACTATCAGCCTAGCGCTAATATCACATATTTCCTCTAGTACCACTAATCCATTTTCTTTTAACGTATTACCACTCTCTACTATATCTACAATTACATCAGATAATCCTACTATTGGACCTAATTCTACCGATCCATTTAACTTAACTATCTCAGCAGTTTCTCCTTTACTAGAAAAATAGCTTTTTGCAATGTTTGGATATTTAGTAGATACTCGCCTGTGCGCCTTATTAATCCATGAATTATTATGGGGGAATCCTGCCACCACCATTTTGCATTTCCCAAAACCCAAATCTAGCATTTCATAAACCTTACTTTGGGTTTCTAATAAGGTATCTTTTCCCGCAATACCTACATCTGCTACTCCATACTCAACATAAGTCGGTACATCACTTGGCTTGACAAGTATAAAAGTTAAAGACACTTTTGGGAAGTTAAGAACTAATTTTCTGGAGGATAAATCTAATTCTTCTAATCCATCAATAGCCTTATTTAATAGTTTTGAGGTTTGATGCCCTAAGCGGCCCTTGGGTAGTGCGATAGTTAACATGGCACTTCTCCTTCCGATAGTTTGCTTACATCTATAATCTGAGAAATACCCTTGAGTTTTGCATATTCTTCAGCAGTATAAATACTATAGGAACTATCAAATATCTCTACTCGTTTGCCCTGGCGTCTTAGATTTTGAGCAATATAATAGCCACGTTTTCTATGCCATTCATTTACAACTACTAAAATGTCGATACTTGGTATATTAATTAATCCTTTCTGTCTCTCTAGAGTCATAAGGGTATTTTTTAGATTTATTGCAAAACCTGTAGCAGGAATATCATATCCAAACTCTGAAAGTAGTTTGTCATACCTGCCTCCTCCACATATAGGAAATCCCAAATCCTTTGTAAAAACCCTGAAAATAATTCCCGTGTAATAGTTGAGGTTATGAACCATTCCTAAATCCAAAGTTATAAACTCATGAAATCCATAGGCTTTAAGAATATCATATATCTCTATAATATTTTGGAGAGATTTTTGACACCTGGAATTTCTAGCATAGCGAGACGCTATTTTATATATATCTATATTTCCATATAGCTTTGGTAGATCCATAAAGATATCTTTTAGTTCAATACTTATAGGTAATTTATTCAAAAAATCTTTTAAAGCCAATATATTCTTTTCTTCAATTAATACTCTTATTTGACTTGCAGCTTTAGGCTCTATGTCCGCTTCCTCTATTAAACCGTTAAAAAACTCTACCTGCCCTATATCTATTTGAAAATCCTTTAAGCCCAAATCTAAAAAACACTGTATAGCTGTTGACACAACCTCCGCATCTGCTTCAGGACCTTCAATGCCCATAAGTTCAATACCTGCCTGTGTAATTTCCCATTGTTTTCCCATATGAGGCTGTTGGTAACGATAAACATTACATAAATATGACAATCTTATTGGCAAAGGTTTGTCTTTAAATCTAGTTGCCACTAAGCGAGCTATGGGAGTAGTCATATCTGGTCTCATGACCAATATATGATTACCTGGCCCTACTATTTTCAGCATTTGATCCTGCTCTATAGAACCGTTGTTATTAGTAAAAACATCTAAGTATTCAAAAACAGGTGTTTCAATTTCATCATATCCTCTACTAAAAAAAACTCTACGAATTATGTTTTCAATTCTTCTTTTGTTAAAACACTCTTCTGGCATGCAATCTTGTAGTCCTTCCGGAATATGCCCTTTATAAATACTCAATTCGATCCCTCTTAATCATTTTTAATAATTTATCATGATAAAGTTATGTAGTATTAAAGTAATACAATTATACAAAAATAAGTTATTGTCGTCAATACCTATTTGAAAATAAAAGAAACTTAATGTATAATAAGACGCTTGGATATAAAAAGTTGACTAATATAATAGATAAATTATAGAATATGAATAAATCTTAAATAATTAGAGGTGTATAAATTTGCTAGTGGATTATCATATACATACCAATCACTCTATTGATGGAGAAATGACTATAGATGAAGTTTGCAGAAAAGCAATCAGTCTTGGTATAAAAGAAATAGCCTTTACAGATCATATTGATCTAGATTGGCCAGATCCGGAATTTGATTTTGCTTCAATTGATATTGAACAATATATTTTAGAGATAGATCAAAGTAAAGCAAAATATAAGGGTCAGCTTAGAATAAAAACAGGAATAGAAATAGGGATGCAACCTCATGTATTAGATGAAACTGCTAAAATAATTGAAGATTATCCCTTTGACTTTGTTATAGGTTCGGTTCATATAATTCAAAGAATGGATCCTTACCAGGGGAAATATTACATTGGAAAGACTAAGGAGGAGTTTTATAGGCTCTATTACGAAGAGACCCTTAGACTAATAAAAGAGTTCTCTTATTTTGATGTATTAGGTCACATAGGCTATATTAAGAGATACTCCCCCCTGCCCTATGAAAAAGAGGATGATCTATTGCATTTAGATTTAGTCGATGAAATTCTTCGGGTACTGATTAAAGAAGACAAAGGAATTGAAGTGAATACATCTGGCTTCCGTCATATTTCTAATAGTTCCATGCCCTCCATAGAAATAGTAAGGAGATATAAGGAACTGGGAGGAACTGTAATTACTCTAGGTTCAGATTCCCATAAGTTGAGTGACTTTGGGTTTGGTCTTAAAGATGGACTAGAAACCATAATACAAGCAGGTTTTAATAAGATTACGACCTATACTAAGAGGAAACCTTATTTTCATTCTATTAGTAAAAAAGAATAGGCCAGAAAGGTCTATAATTGGCCTATTCTTTAAATAAATTAGGGCGATTTTGTGGTTTAATGCAAACTATGCTGGTGTAACAAGAACCTCAAAACGTTGGCTCAATTTTTTGCTATATGTTATATTATCAAATGAAATAAATATTTTTTCGGTTTCTTGCCAATCCTCTAAGGGAAATACGCAATATAATCTAATGTTATCATCATTAGTTATTGGATATAAATAACACTTTGCTTCTATGTTTTTCCCGAAGTGATTCTGGATGGTCACAATATTAGGTGCATTTATATGGCCATTATTTATGTTAGAAATCAAACTTTTCTGATTACTACTAAAGATATATTCCATTTCCAATACTGTATCTTTACTTTTATCATTAGACATATCCCACAGCAACTCAACCTCAACATGGTTATCTTTAAACTGCAGAGTTTCTAAAAAAATATCTGTATTCATTGACCTGTCTAACGGCATTTTTATGGTATGAATCCCCTTATCTTTACTAACAATGCTTGTATCAATTGTACATTGAATAGACTCACTCCCTATTACACTGCACGATTCTAGATTAAAATCAAATGATTCGGGCAATTCATTAAATGGTTCAATTTCTATATAATAATTTGATTTATCTTTGTCTATTAAGATAGGGCTCTTGTCAATTTTTATTTTCTCACCGGAGTCAGTTATTATATATGCCTTTATTTTATACATTATTTCTAAATCCGATCCTTTATAGGTGAAATAGATTTTGCTATAAGAAATCCCTGCTTCCAATGCATATAGATCTATGTTCAATTCTTCTGTTTCTATTTTACTATTCAGTTTATATTCTTCCACTGTTTCTTCTGAATAGATATCCTTAGGATCTATGTTAATGGTATCAAAGTCATATTTTAAGTCTTGGAGATAAAGGATGGGTTTAAAAATTAATTGCTGATCGCTTTCATTGTTTATGGATTGTACAGGGGTAATGCGTAAAAAACTATAAAAATTGTTATTAAAGAAGAATCCTTTTTCTGTTGAAGTTCCAATTAAATCTCTAGGATGGACTTCTTTTATTTGTTTATTATCATCAATAGTAAAATATCCTCCTAAATAGGCAACTTGATCGATATTTTCTACATGATAGAAAATAAAGACATTTCGACTATTGTACCATATTCTATCTAACTTCAAACTATAGTTAGTTTTTGGTATATCAAAGGTTTTATGTATTGGTTTTACCATATCTAATTTTTCAGCTCTTATAAGCCCAGGCACGGAATTATAATAATATTGTCTTATGGCATTGGGATTAGGGTCAATGTCAGCAGTGAAATTTTTTACTGTGTCTTTCTTCATAAATGAAAATATGGTGATAAGTAAACCTACAGTCAGGATTATGGCAAGATAAGTAAGGTGCTTTTTTCTCACGAATTTTTCCTCCTCACTAAAAAAAGGATTTGGATATATTTATGATAGCATATTTTATAGACAAATTCAGCCAAGATTGTACAAAAATCTCCTTCAAATGATTAAATCATTTAAAGGAGATCATATGTATATATTCTCATTCTCAGTAGTCTTCGTATATATATGGGATTGTGTTATAAAAAATACTAGATAATGCTTTAACCTTATATCTAGAATTTGTTTGCATTTTTTTGTATTCAATAGCTTGTTCTACAGTATAAAATCCCCATAAAAGCTGGGAAAGAACGGATATATGAATTACAAAGTCGGGTGCTTTATGAGTTGGAGTTACAGATAATCTATTTTCAGTATTCTCTAGATACAAGCTTATATTATTCCATTCAAGAAAAGGATCTACAACCTTTATCACCAATTCATCATCAAACCTACTAGGAAGGTTTTCAAGGGCTTTTTTCACATCAACTATTCTGCCCATAACAAAAGGCTTTTCTTGTTTAATAATATCAAACTCAATTATATGAGGTAAAAATGATAATCCTAATTTATCCTGCAAAATAACTTTTTTATTCTTCACTGAAAAATAAAGGGCAATTTTTAGCATTTCAAGATATATTTCTATATTTTTACAGTATATGCTTCTTATGTTTATTGCATCTTGATCATCACTTAATAGCATGAATCCCATAGCTTGATTGCCTATTTTGTATATATATCCGTTCCCACCATCAATTCTAGCATCTGCTAAAATCCTGTCCCAGTCATCTACAGTCCTAACAACAAAACCGTTTAAACCATTAGTATAATAAGAATAGAAGGTTTCTAATACGTTCAGATCCTCAGGGAGACTGACAGGTCTTAAGTTACCACGTATTTCTATTTTATTCAGATAGTTTAAAAAATTATCTTTAGAACCTGTATATAGATTATAGTTGTAACAGGTTTCCCAACAATATTTCCTATAAAAATCATAATTGAAGGGCAAAAGTATACTTACCCACTGTTTCCGTTCCCGCATTTCTTCGAGGCTTCTGTACAATAATTTTGAAATATAGCCCTTACCCCGATCTTCTGGCCATGTGGAAACACCCACAATATATGAAGTTTTCATATTTTTTCCTCGTATTGAAATATTATAAGGCAGAAGTTGTGAGGTAGAGCATATTCGATTCTTATCTAATACAACCAGGGTATTATCATGATGGTATCTTGTATTAAAGAACCATTGAACAAATTCTGGGGAGTCATCAAAACAATATTCCCATAAATCTATTATAATGTTTTTCTCATTGGGCTTAGCTGTTCTTATATCCATTGACTTCACCTATCCAAATATCCTGTATATTTTATAATCATTTTATGTGGATAATAGGATTCTTTTGCTTTTCTAAGCCCAGGTATGCCCATATCCTCTTCCCTATTTATATATGTATAATCGCTCCAGCAATGCTCAGCGAATTGCTGATTAATCATGGCATAACTACCATCATAATCTGTATTAGCCTTTTCAATATGAATTACTGCCATGTCAGGATTTAGTTCTTCACCTAATGCAAAAGCTTGGATCTTTCCATTTATCCTTAGAGCGCCGCCTTGGATACCTAGTGCTTCCATATTTCTAAAAGCTTCAACTATGGCCACCTTTTCTTCCATAATACCTTGATCATCGGGTCGAGTAGCTGCCCATTCCATTTCTGCAATTAGGCATTCCTCGATATTTTCATCTGTTATTGGTTCATAATGGTATTCATACTTTCTTTTGAATTTATTAATATGATTACGCTTTTTTTGATATTTCCGACCTTTTAAATTAATAAGATCCTGAGCGAGATACACATAATCATACATATCCCTATCATGTTCATAACGAAATACCCCTGGTAATGCCTCATCCATAATCTCTTTAATTGGTTCAGTAATAGCCTTTATTATTACAGGAAAACCATTTTGTTGAAAATATTCCACCATCATCATTAGAGCTTTATCAAAACCTTTCCCTTGGCTACCTAAAGGCGGGAAAATTATTGGGAATTTGTTTCGGTACTGCCCTATCAAACATAAATGATCTTCATATATTGAGAAACTTAACTTATAGTGATACCTCCATATAAAAAAATTAGTAAAATTAAATTCTGAGTTTTCGTGTATTTTTTTATTGATATATTTGTCGAATATTGGTTTATCTTCTATTTCAATACTTTTAAAACTACTATAATGAAACACTGTTACCCAATACCTCCTTTATCAAATAGATATATAACACTAAAATGTATACTTTAAACATAATCCTTTCTAATTTTTGCTATATAAAACCTTATCTAACTCCTTTTCAAATTTATAGTCAGTATGCACTAAAGCTTTTTTTATTACATCTAGAACTGGTTCTAATTTTTCATAAAAAATTACTATAAGATCCCCAGCTGATGCTTGACCTATGGCCTTGTCCAGAGCCTGAGTTTCCGAGAGTATTATCTCAATATCATCTTTCCTCATCCCTTGAGACAGAACACCTTCTTCTAAGAGTTTGGCTACCTCACCTTTCTTTCTATTCCTTAAATCAGTGTCTTCCTTAATTATTACCTTATCAAAAATCGTTGCAGCTATATGACCAATAGCTTTTATCGTAGAATTATCCCTGTCTCCTGGAACACCAATAATACCTATAAGCCTTGAAGCCCCCATTTTTTTAATTGCTTCTCCCATTAGCTTGTAGCTAGCTATATTATGGCCATAGTCTACTATAACTCTAAAGTTTTTTATATTGAAGATATTAAAGCGCCCAGGATTTTGCCATTCATCGGAGTAAAAGGAGGTCATTGCTTTTTCAATTATGGGTATTGGAACCATCATAGAATATGCAGCTGATATTGCAGCAAGACAATTCTCTATATTATGAATTAATTTTCCACCATAAACAGCAGGAATTTTGGATATATGCAAACTTTGGATATTTCCATTGCCTGTTGCTATGGTTACATATTTGTTTCTTATAAAAACAGCTTTGCCTCCTGATAGAATATGTTTATGAACAATAATATTATCTTCTTGTTTAGAAAAATATATAATATTACTGTTAACTCTTTTCGCTGCTTGCACTACCATGGGATCATCTGCATTTAATACAGCATATCCGTTTGGTTTAATAGATTCAATTACTAAAGATTTTATGTGTAGAAGGTCTTCAAGAGTATATACTTCATCTATACCCAAATGATCTTCACTTAAGTTTGTTAAGATTCCTATATCGCATAAATCATAAGCTAATCCAGATCTTATTATACCACCTCTTGCTGTTTCTAGCACTGCTACATCTATGCTTTTATCCATTAATACAGTTCTAGCACTTATAGGACCTGTTGTATCTCCTTTAATTAAGCATTTATCATTTATATAAATACCGCCAGTTACAGCCATCCCAACATTCATTCCATATACATTAAGTATATGAGAAATCATACGAGCAGTTGTTGTCTTACCATTGGTTCCAGTTATAGAAATAATTGGTACTGAATGCCTTCTAGTCGCTGGAAAAAGCATATCTATTATCATATCAGCAACTTTTCGCGGCTTTCCTTTTGAAGGAAATAGATGCATTCGAAGTCCTGGGGCTGCATTTACTTCAATAACTGCACCCCCGTTAACTGATATAGGTTTAGATATATCTGGACATGTGATATCTACTCCTGCAATATCTAGTCCAATTATTTGACTGGCTCTAACAGCAATATTTGCATTTTCTGGATGTATTATATCAGTACAATCTATAGCTTGGCCACCAGTGCTAATATTTCCATTTTGTTTTAAGAACACTTTTTTTCCTTTTGGTGGAACATCTTCTACTTTGTAACCCTGCTTTAATAAGACTCTTAGGCTAATATCATCAATTTTAATCTTAGTAAGAGGTTTTTCGTGATCTTCTCCTCTTTTAGGATCTTTGTTGGTTATTTCAACTAGTTCTGTGATATTGTGAACTCCATCACCAACAACATGAGCAGGAATGCGTTTGGCAACAGCAGCTACTCTGCCATTAATAACAAGGACTCTGTAATCGTTTCCCTTAATGCATTTTTCTACCAATATATTACTATCAAATGCAGAAGCTGTAATAAAAGCATCGGCTACTTCGCTTGGACTATTAACATCTAATGATACCCCCTTGCCTTGATTTCCTCTTTCAGGCTTAATTACAACAGGATATCCTATTTTTTCTGCCATACTTAGAGCTTGCTGTAATGTTTTGCAAACGCCTCCTTCAGGTACTGGAATTCCTACCTCATCAAGTAATAATTTGGTTGTTGTTTTATCACAAGCGATATCAACAGCAATACAACTAGTATTTTCTACAATAGTAGCTTGTATTCTTTTTTGATATTTGCCATAACCTAATTGTATAATACTATCTTTGCCAATCTTAATTATAGGTATTTTTCTTCTTTCAGCAGCATCAACAATTGCTTTAGTGCTTGGACCTAATTGGTTTTTACAAACTTTCTTTTTAACGATTTCAAGGGCACTATTAAGATTAAAGGTTTGATGATTACATAAAGATTTAACCAGTTGGACTGCTACCTTTCCTACTTCTAAACCTCTGGTTTCATCTATATACTCAAAGACTATTGTATAGAGAGAACTATCTCCCACTCTAATTGCTTTTCCAAAACTTACATTTTCTCCCATGATATATAATAGTTCTAATGCTATATGCTCAATCACATGAGCCATATAAGTTCCTTTATTTAATCTTTCTACAAAACCACCCGGATATCCCATAGAACATTTGTGTTCATACAACCCTGGCAGTATATTAAGAAGTTTTTCATTAAAATTTTTAATATCTTTAGTTGGAGTGTCAATCCACACTCCTAAATCTACAACCATTTTAATTGTTTTTCTATGACTATAAACATTTCTACCTTTGTAGGCTTTGATCTCTATAATCTTCAAGTCACTACCTCCTAAATATTGGTTTACGAGTTTTTATGTTATATTTATATCCCGCAGGTAATACATGCATTTTTATATTTGTAAAGGCTAGTATTTCATCAGGTTCTAGTTCAGAAACATTGCTGAAATCTGAATGACTTCCATCTATGATAGTAACTGCATTGGATCCTATAATTTCAAAAATCGCTTCATCATTAACAATCAATCCTGTATCTTCATCAATTCCAATACCTAAAACGTGAGGATTTTGAGCAATAGCAGTTAATAAACGTCCAATCCTACCCCGTTGGGCAAAATGTTGGTCAATTACAACGTCCTTTAGTAGACCTAGGCCAGGAGCCATTTTTAGAGTACATTTTCTAGGGGCATCTTCGTTGTTACCTGAAATTATCATTGTTTCACTCATAACTGATGCACCTGCGCTAGTACCCGCTATTATTGCACCTTTATTAAAAGCTTCATAAAGGGCATATTCACTTCTCGTTCCACCCATTATAGATGTAATACGTAGTTGGTCACCGCCTGTCATAAAAATACAAGAAGCTTGGCTTATTTTTTTACTTTCTTCTAATCCATTGGCATCTTGTCTTGACTGAATATGAACAGTGGATATCTTTGAAGCTCCTAATCTCTCAAATACATCAATATATTCATCAGCGGTTTTTTGAGGATGTTCCGTTGCTGCAGTTAAAACTACTATTTGCCCTCCTCTCCTGTTGGATAAATTTATCAGGGTTTTTAGTATGATGCAATCTCCCTGTTTGTCTTCTGCTCCTCCTATAATCATTAATGTTCCCTTTGTTATTTCTTCCATAGATTTATCTCCTCTTATAACAATGCTATTATTTTTTTATATTTACATATAAATTATTCCAAATTTTGCATTAAAAAATGAGGGTCTCATTTCTCTATTGTGAGAACCCCCATTTTGACTATTATAGTAATTCTAATGTTATTATCTATCTACTTTAGATTTTTCAGTCCTTTGAGCATCAGCTTCTTTAATAGCATCTAATATTTTTTTGCGTTTTCTAGGTCCATCTAAATAGCTCAAACCAGTTAATACGGGTAAAATAAATATTGGTATAATTGCAATATATGGCATTTTATCCTGAAAAGTAACAAAAAACTTAGTATACGGTGATAACCATATCCTTAAAGCTATTTCTGCATAATTAATATCTGCTTGTATCATTATTGCCAATATAAATAAAACCAATGCAGGTATAGAGGCTATAAGTCCAATAATAAAACCCTTTGGTTTCCAAAACAAATTTCTTTTTAACTCGTTTTGACTGGTATAGTTAACATCTGAATAGATTATCAACCAAAAGAAAATGACCAGTAATAAACCAATTAGCCATTGATAGATTTGATTATTTTCCCACAGACCCATCAAAGGCATCATAAGAAAAAATTCTACTATGGACATTAAAGCATGAGTGCCAATAAGTCGTAGGCCTAATTTACCAACTCCCATAAAATTCATCCTTCCAAACGTAAATATAAGTTACAAGATTCTAAAAAATATAGGTTGAATAAAGCTAAAAAATCAGCCACATCTCTATATTATTGTATAACAAAAAACAAAAAATTACCAGCTAAATCCCATAATGCTCCTGATTTTTTCTAAAGACATAAACCGCAGCTTGAGTTCTATCGGAAACATCAATTTTTTTAAATATATTAGAAACATGGTTTTTTACAGTTTTATCGCTTATATATAATTCATCAGCGATTTCACGATTATTTTTACCTTCAGCTATCAATAATAGGACTTCAATCTCTCTTTGTGTTAAATTATCCTGTTCTAATTTTTTTATTATATCACTTGAATTGATATCGTTATTCTCTTTTATTAAATCATTAGTGATATTAGGATGAATATAAGTTTCCCCATTATAAACAGCACGTATGGCTTCTATGAGATGATCTGATTCAGCATCCTTCATAATATAACCGGAAGCTCCTGCTTTCATTGACTTTCGAAGGTATTCTCTATCTTCGTGAATTGTTAAGACAATTATTCGAGCAGTACAACCATTTTTCTTTAATTCGTTAATTGCTTGCATTCCATTCTTTATAGGCATATTTATATCCATAAGTATAATATCAGGTTTCGATTGCAATGCCTTTTCAACTGCCTCATTCCCATCTTTGGCTTGTGCAATAACTTGAATATCCTTCTCTAACTCTAAAATTTGTTGTAAACCTTTTCTCATAAGCGAGTGATCGTCGGCTATCATAACTTAAATCATGATAAAATTCACGCTCCTTTTCTTGTGGATTTAGTGGAATCTCCATTCTGACTGTAGTGCCTTTACCCACTTGAGAGTTAATATTTAATTTTCCTTTCATAAGCTCAGCCCGTTGCTTCATGCTATAAATTCCAAAGCCTCCATATTCCATGTTTCTTGAACGGTTGAAACATAAATTAGCAGCATCAAATCCTTTGCCATTATCAATCACAGATCCAATCAAAGTATCTTCAATTATTTTTAAACTAATAAATACCTGGGTAGCATTGGCATGCTTAAGCACGTTGTTTAAGGCTTCTTGGATAATTCTAATCACAGCTACTTCAATTAAAGGGTCAATACTTGTATGTTCTGGATAAGTTTCCAATATTACATCTATACGAGTTTCCTTCATAAATCGGTTGGTATATTGTTTTAGAGTAGCAATTAAACCAAGATCGTCCAATGACATGGGTCTAAGATCAAAGATTATCTTGCGTATCTCTTGAAGAGAGTTTCTTACTAATTTTTTTAGATCTCGTATTTCATCACGTGCCCTGTCCGGATCCATGTCTATTAATTTTTCACAAAGCTCAGTTTTTAAAGCCAGATTTGAAAGTGATTGTGCAGGGCCATCATGTATATCCCTAGCTACCCTTTGGCGTTCCTCTTCTTGAGCCATAATAATTCTAATGCCTAATTCTTCTTTCTTTTGTATTTCTAAAATAGTATCATCTAAATTTGTAAGAGCAATTTTAAGATAGTTCATAGCTGAGGCTACATGGCTTGTTATATACTCAGCCCTTTCCAATGTAGATCGCATTCTTTTTAATTGATGTTCTAGATCAGAGCGTTGGGCTATTAACTGTTCCTCTTGCTTTCTGTAAATCAGAACCTGTAACTGATAGTTTTTGGTTTCATCATATGCTCTTCGTATATCTTCTTCATTATATTTTTTTAAGTTTTTGCTAATGATCATAAGCCTATATCTACTTTTTTTTTCTAGTTTTTCCAGTCGATCTACTTCTTCTATGGTTTCAACTATTTTTATTTTCAATTCATCAAGACATATTTCCAACCTTTTGCATTCCTGCCTACATTCCTCAGCGATTTCAAATATTTCCTTTTTTCCTTTTTCTATGGCAGCAATTGTCTTTTGAACAATTTGATCCATTTGTGTTAAACAGATAGTATCTTTGGTCACCTTATCAGTCTCCTATGTATAAAATATTATTATTTATATCAATATAATAAACTTGCACTAAATTTATTAATTCGACATTATTTTATTATATCCTCTTTATGATAGATGGAAATCCCTTTATATACTAAATAATATAAAAAGACACTGATTAGAGTCAGTGTCTTAGCATGTAATTATCTCCTTATCAGTAACTATAATATCTAGTGGAACGTCAGAAGAATCTACAGGTACTTCATTTATAATTTGAAAGCTATATGCTAATCCGATTTTAAGTGTATTTGATGATACTTTTGTTAGAAAGCCATCATAATATCCTTTACCATATCCTAATCGATTTCCTTTTCTATCAAATGCCAATCCGGGAACCAACACAAGGTCCAAACTTTCAGGTTCAACTGGTCTTATACTATCACTTTTGGGTTCTAAAAGCCCGAAGTGAGTAGGTACCAATTCATCTATATGAAAAATTTGGGAGGCAATAAGCTTAGTAGTTTCTGTTATACAAACTGGTACTGAAACATTGTTACCATTCTTAAGAAGGTTATCTATAATTTCAATGGTTCTTACTTCATTTTTAATACTAACATAACTCATATAATTATTATAACAACTTTTAGCTAATATTGAATTTAATAAGTTTTGAATTCTTTTACTTTTATCTAAAACATCTTGGTCAGTAAGTTGATTTCTTGATTCTTTCATCTTTACTCTAAGCTTTGCTTTTTCCTTAATGATATTTTCCATTTTTATCCTCCACATATATACGAGGTACTCTATTGTTAATATTAGTAAGAACTTCATAGGATATGGTACCGTATATGTTAGCAATATCATCAGCAAAAATATATTCATTACCTTGCTGACCAATCAAAATCACTCGATCTCCTATCTGTACACCAGGAATATCTGAAACATCCACCAACATTTGATCCATACATATATTACCTATTATTGGTGCCTTTTTACCTCTTATAATAACCCAACCTTTATTGCTTAACAGCCTGCTATAGCCATCACCATATCCTACAGGAAGAGTAGCGACTTTTCTAGGTTCCTGGGCTATATAAGTTCTTCCATAGCTTACGCTACAACCAAAACCAATCTCTTTCAAATATATTATTTTTGTATACCAAGATAATATTGGCTCTAATCCTAAAGCTTTTGTTGCACAGTATTTGGGTTCATATCCATACAATCCAATACCTGCTCTTACCAAATTAAAATGAGACTGGGGATAGTTAATTATAGATGCAGTGTTTGCAGCATGAATCCACTTAGGGTTTATACCGGTTTTTTGTATTTCTGCTAGGATTTTATTAAACTTTTCTAATTGTTTGAATGAATATCCATTATCATATTCATCAGCACTAGCAAAATGAGTGAATATACCTTCTAAATTTAGATATTTCATGTTCTTTATGTCAAAACACAAATTAGCAGCCTCATTTATATCCCTTACTCCAATTCTACCCATTCCACTATCTATTTTAACATGTATTTTTACTTTCTTTTGCTTTTTTTCTGCTATTTGATTTATTAATCTAGCCATATCTACTGAAAAAAGGCAAATAGATAAGTTGTAATCTATAGCCAAATCTATTTGATCAACATCGATGCCACCTAAAATCAATATATCACAATTTACACCTGCTTCTCTAAGTTGAACACCTTCTTCTGGAATAGCTACACCTAAAGATGTGGCACCTGATTTTAAAGCTTGCTTAGCAATTTTTACTATACCATGACCATAGGCATTTGCCTTCACAACTGCCATCAAGGCAGTATCGGGATTAAGCCGACTTTTTATTCTGTGTATATTTTTGTTTAATTTAGCAAGATCAATTTCTACTCTAGTCGGTCTCATGAAATCACCTCTAAGGCAATTATACCTGCCAATTACTTATTTTTCTAGTACCACATCTTTCCTTTTTCATAAATTAGTGGCATGCAGATATTTATAATTCATATACCTCCTGGCTAGACAAAATATTAATGTCCTCTTTCTTCAAAGCTTTAATGGCCTTATCTGTCTCGTCTAATTTAAAAAGTATCAAAGCTTTCTGAGAAGGCCTTCTAACAAAGGAATAAAGATATTCTATACTAATATTATTATCATACATTATTTCAAGAACTTGATGCAATCCTCCAGGGCAATCTGGTACTTCTACTGCCAATACATCTGCAGTGTTTACAGTAAAACCAGCCTCTTTTATAACTTTCAAAGCCAGCTCCGGTTTGTTTACTATCATTCTAATTATTCCAAAATTAGTAGTTTCTGCTATAGATATGGCGCTAATATCTATATTGTTTTGACTGAGTACACTGGTCACCTGTGCTAACCGTCCCTTTCTATTTTCTAGAAATACAGAGATTTGTTTAACAGTCATATTATTTTCTTTCCCCTCTCTTATTTTCTTCTATCAAGAACTCTTTTAGCTTTCCCTTGGCTTCTTTCAATTGTTTTAGGTTCAACCAATTTTACTTTTGCTGATAAGCCTAAGGTAGAATAGATTTCGTTGGCAATTCTATGCTTTAAGCTTTCTAACTTTCGTACTTCATCGGAAAACAGATTTTCAGATACTTCTATCCATACCTCTAAACTATCCATATTGCCAACTCGATCTATAACCAAAAGATAATGAGGCTCTGTATCACCAATATTAATTAAAATACTTTCTATTTGAGAAGGAAATACATTTACGCCACGTATAATTAACATGTCATCTGTTCTTCCTAGAACCTTATGCATTCTTACATGGGTGCGTCCACATGGACAAGGCTCATAGTTTAGACTGCTTATATCTCTAGTTCTATATCGTATAACTGGGATTCCTTCTTTGGTAATAGTAGTAAAAACTAATTCTCCTTCACAACCTTCTGGAAGAACTTCACCTGTTTTAGGATCAATGATTTCTGGAATAAAATGATCTTCCCAAATGTGCAAGCCATTTTTGTATTGACATTCACTAGCGACTCCAGGACCGATTATTTCGCTTAATCCATAGATATCAATGGCAGTAATACCCAATTTTTCTTCAATCTCCTTGCGAAGTTCTTCGGTCCACGGTTCTGCTCCTAATATACCATATTTAAGTTTTAATTCGCTTCTTGGCACCTTCATTTCTTTCATTACCTCAGCAATATGTAATGCATAGGAAGGAGTACAGGCAAGGACTGTGGTACCAAAATCCCTCATGAGCATAACCTGTCTTTTTGTATTACCTCCAGATATAGGAATAACCGAGGCACCTAAGCGTTCAGCACCATAGTGTACTCCTAGACCACCAGTAAAAAGGCCATATCCATAAGCCACTTGAATAACAGAATGCTTTGATGCTCCTCCACAGGCTAGGGTTCTGGCCATAAGTTCAGACCAGGTAGTAATATCTTCACGCGTGTATCCAACAACTGTAGGTTTGCCTGTAGTACCGGAAGATGCATGTATTCTAACTATTTCACTCAAAGGGACAGCAAAAAGCCCGTAAGGATAGTTGTTCCTTAAATCATCTTTTGTAGTAAAGGGTAGTTTACTAAGATCTTCTAGACCTTTAATGTCTTCAGGCATAATTCCTTTTTCCTGCATTAAATTACGATAATAGGGAACATTGTAGTATACTCTTTCGATTGTTTTAACTAACTGCTGACTTTGTAGTTCCTCTAATTTTTTCCTATCCATACATTCCGAGGGTTTATTCCAGTACATCATTTAATCTTGCACCTTCCTCACACCCTAATTTGGTGTTGTATCCTATTTTAAAGGCTTTTAAATTTTCTTTTATGGTTTTGGGTGGTACGATACTACTAAGTACCTCTTCCCAATCTTCTTTCTTTATGTTCATATGCTGTGCCAATACTCCCATTAAAACTGAATTGGACACCCGGATATTGCCAATTTCTTTGGCTATTTCTTGAGCATTAATGATGAAAACATTAGAAATCCTATTTATAAGTCTATTAAGTATATCATCAGGATATTTGGCATTACCAGTTATAACAGGCATAGGATCTATTGCTTGATCATTTACTATCAACATGCCATCTTCCTTTAGATAATGAATCCATCTTAGTGCTTCCATTTTTTCAAAGGATAATAGAATATCCGCCCTGCCTTCTTCTATTAAGGGAGAAAATATCCTATCTCCGAATCGAACATGAGTTACTACACTTCCACCTCTTTGAGCCATTCCATGAACCTCTGAAACCTTTGCATCATATCCTAACTTACTAGCAAGACTGCCTAGAACCCTGCTAGTCAACAAGGTTCCCTGGCCACCAACCCCTACAATTAATATATTAATATTTTTCATTTAATAGTCCACTCCTTCCATGGCATTGAATCTGCATACCTGTGTGCAGAGTTTGCACCCGTTACATAAAGATTCGTCTATAACCATTCCTTCTTCCTTTTTTTGAATGGCAGGACATCCAAGCTTTAAGCAAAGACCACAACTTGTACACTTTTCAGAATCTATTTTTAAAGGAGAAGACTGTGATTTGTCAAGAAGGGCACAAGGTCTCTTAAAGATAATAACTGATGGTTGATCCCTCTCAATTTCTTCTTTCAATGCTGCCTCAGATTCCTTTAAATTAAATGGATCTATAACCCGTACATTATTTATACCTGTAGCTTTAACCAAGGCAACTAGATCTAAGGCAGCTGTAATTTCACCTTTGATTGTTCGGCCAGTGGAAGGGTTATCCTGATGCCCTGTCATTGCTGTTATTGAGTTATCTAAAATCAATATAGTAGAAACACCTTTGTTGTATACAATATCAATTAATCCCCCAATACCAGAATGTATAAAGGTGGAATCTCCAATGACACCTACAACCTTTTTCGAGGAATCTTTTCCTTTGGCTTTTTCAAAGCCATGAGCCATGCCTATACTTGCACCCATACAAACGCAGGCATCGATACCCTCTAAAGGAGGAAGGGCTCCTAAGGTATAACAACCAATATCTCCCATTGCTGTAAGTTTTAATTTTTTAAGATTATAAAACACTGCTCTATGAGGACAGCCAGGACACAGAACAGGAGGTCTATTAGGTAGCTCCTCCTTTTGTTTCATATTTACAGTACTACCTTTTATAGCTCTTTCAATCATATTGGCAGTGTACTCTCCCTGTACGGAGAACAGTTCCTTGCCTGAAACCTGAATTCCCCAGCTTTTAATTTGTTCCTCTATAACCGGCTCTAACTCTTCAAGGACATATAATTTGTCAACCTTAGATGCAAACTCTAAAATAAGATCCTTAGGTAAAGGATGAATCATTCCTAACTTCAAATATGATGCCTCTGGAAGGACTTCCTTTGCATAATGATAAACTACCCCGCTCGTTATAATTCCAATACTTGAATTTCCTTTTTCTATTTTGTTAATATCTAAATCGTAGGAGTCTTTAGTAAGTCTTTTCATTCTTTGTTCCACCACAATATGACGTGCTTTAGCCATACCTGGCATCATGACATACTTGTTTGGATTTTTTACATATTCTTTTAGAGTTATAGGTTGTGGTTCGGCTGTTTCAACCAAACTTTGAGAATGTGCAACTCTAGTTGTTAACCTAACTATAACTGGTGTATCATATTTTTCGCTTAATTCAAAGGCACATTTTATGTAATCCTTTGCTTCTTGGCTGTCAGAGGGTTCCAACATTGGAATATGGGCAGATCTGGCATAAAAACGGCTATCTTGCTCATTCTGAGAGCTGTGCATACCAGGATCATCGGCTACTACAATTACTAATCCTCCATTAACACCGGTATAAGAGACTGTAAATAAAGGATCTGCAGCTACATTGAGTCCAACATGTTTCATTGAAACAATAGCACGGCCTCCCGCTAAAGATGCACCAATAGCAACTTCTAAAGCTATTTTTTCATTTGGCGACCATTCAGTATAGATTTCATCATATTTTGCAATATACTCTGTTATTTCAGTACTAGGGGTTCCTGGATAAGCGGTTGCTACTGCAACTCCTGCCTCATAGGCTCCTCTAGCAACTGCTTGGTTCCCTAACATTAATTCTATCACAATATTCCTCCTAGATGTTATTTTCTATTTTATATCATATATTTGATTTTGCTGAAATAATGTCCACCTTAGTTGTTTTAAATATTTGATTTAAATGATCTTCCTTGTATCCTTGAGTAGCTAGACTCACAATGGGTATAACCGCTAAGGGTAAAACTATGGCTGTGGCGCTAAATATTGGCATTAATGCTTCATCCATACCGGTATAGATAGCTCCACCAATAATTACAACTAAAGCAGTTATAATTCCCATCCATACTCCCATCCTGGTAGTTTTTTTCCAGTATAAACCGTATAAATATGGGGCTAATAAGCTGCCTGATACTGCACCCCATGATAACGATGCTAAGGTGATTATAGGATTGGGCAGTATAGCAATTATAAAAGAAAGAATTACAAAAACAGAACATAAAATTCGCATTACTTGAGTTAATCTTTTATTCTCTATATCTGGATACAAAACCCCTTGTATTAGATCAATCGCAATGGCAGAACTTGAAGCCAGCACTAAAGAAGCAAGAGTAGACATAGATGCAGAAAGGATTAATATAAGAATAACTCCTAATACTACATCCGGCAGAGTCTGAACCAGTACCTGAGGGATTATTATATCGGGATCAGGCAGTCCATTTATTGTGGGCATGGATTCAGGAAAGAATAATCTACTTACTATTCCCGTATAATATGCACCAAAGGTGATTATTAAAGCAAATGCAGTAGATACCCACTTAGCACTTACAATAGATTTTTCGTCCCTAATAGTATAAAACTTATGTACCATTTGAGGTAAACCCCAACTTCCTAAACTCGTTAATACAACAAGAGAAAGAGTAGGAATAAAACCTTGTGGTCCTATAGGTTTTGTTAAGTTAGTATCGATATCATTTAAGGATGAAACAACTTTTGAAAAACTACCTACTATAGGATTAGATGATACATAAAAAACCATTAGGATAACACCAATAATCATAATTATTCCCTGAACAAAATCTGCTATTGTTGTAGCAACAAAACCCCCTAAAACTAAATAAAAGGCAGTAAAAGACGCTATAATAATTAGTAATGTATGATTTGGTATACCAAAAACTTGTTCAAATAGATAACTTAAACCCTTATACACAGAGGCTGAATAGGGGATTAAGAAAACAAAAATAATAATGGCAGTAACAATTTTTAAATTTCGGCTTTGATAGCGTATACCAATGAATTCTGGCATGGTTGATGCGTTTAAACGATTGGTCATTTCCCTCGTTCTTGAACCTAATATATACCATGCAAGTAAACTGCCAACAAAAGTATTGCCAGCAACTACCCATAGAGCTGACAAACCAAAGGACCAACCAATTTTTCCTGCATATCCAATAAAAAGTACAGCTGAAAAGTATGCAGTTCCATATGAAAAAGCAGACATCCATGGATTTATGGAGCGTCCACCAAGGAAATAATCTGAAACTCCTTTTACTTTGCCTAGGCTAATTAGGCCGATAAAAACTAGAATGAATACATAAGCTATTATAAATGCAACAAACATACTACCATCCTCCCATACTACATTATGCTTTTTTCGAATGGATAATATTACCACTCAACCATCTATACCATGCTACAATGTTATAGAATGATTATAAGACATTTTGAAAAAAAAAGAAAGTATAATTTGTTTATTATTTATCAATTGAGTAATAATAGTCAAGTCCAAAATAGTGTGTAAATTACCTCGGTTACAATATAGTACCTTAATAAGTCAATAAT
>JAAYGY010000033.1 GCA_012735575.1 Clostridiales bacterium | reverse complement strand
GACAAGGTCTGCGGTAATAGCCTTTCAGAAGGCAAACAAGCTGGCGGCAGATGGTATAGTTGGACCGGCCACCAGATCAAAGCTTAATTCAGCAGTATCAAAGTCTGAGGATTCAAAGTCAAAGGAATCCAAATCTAAGGACACTAAGTCCAACGAATCAAAAGATGATTCAAAGAAAAATACATCTACTACAAATAAGCCACCAATTACCCAGACATTGCGACAAGGCAGCCGAGGTAGTCAGGTCAAGATCCTTCAGGAGCGTCTGAATTCCTTAGGATACAATGCAGGTAAAGCCGATGGAATCTTTGGCAGCAAGACAAGGTCTGCAGTAATGGCATTCCAGAAGGCAAACAAGTTAACAGTGGATGGTATTGTAGGACCAGCTACAATAGCAAAACTGTATCCACCTAAATCACAGCCCAAGGCAGAGGATTCAAAACCCAAAGAGACAAAACCTAAGGAAGAGCCAAAGAATAACGACAACAAAAAGAAAGAAGACAGCAAAAAGACAGAAGATAATAAAAAGAAAGAGGATAGCAAGTCCGAGGATAAAAAAGAGCAGGATAAAAAACAAGATTCCAAGACTACTGAAGTTAAAAAGTATATTCCCAAGAAAAATGAGTTAGCAGGTAAAACCATTATTTTAGATCCTGGTCATGGAGGCTATGACCCTGGAGCAACATGGGTGGATAAAGATGGCGTTGTATCTAAGAATGAAAAAGGGAAGAAGTATTTAGAAAAAGAATTCAACTTAGATATGGCCTTAAGATTAGAGAGAATGCTAAAGCAAGCTGGTGCAAATGTAATTATGACAAGAAGAGATGATACTTATTCCTATCTCTATTACAGGAGTGCCTTTGTAAATAACTACATAATGACTCAGGAACATAAAAAGCAGTCAGAACAGCTTAAATCTTTACAAAAGAAAAAGAAAACTGAAGATACAAACTTAAAATCTAAGCAAGATGCAAAATCTAAAGAAGAGGACAAACTTAGAGGTTATATTGAAAAACTTGAGAGTAAAAAAGCTGAACTGAATAAACTTAATAATGAGTCAGAAAACCTACTAGCTCTATATGAGGAACTAGACGCACTACAAAATCAGTTAGATCAACTACAGAAAAATTATAATAAGCAATTTTCCGGAATAGAAGACCAAATAACAGCACTAAATGAAGAAATCAAGGCTATCAGTGATCAAATAAAAGAAGAAGAAGACGATGCAAAAAAAGAAGAACTTGAAGATCAACTAGAGAAATTAAAAAGTGATTTAGATGGAATTCAAAAGCCTTTGGATGATTTAACTAAAAAAATAGAAGAGTTAAATCAACAAATTTCTGATAAAGAAGATGAGATCTCTAAACATGATCAAAAAGATATCCAGAGCAAAATAAATACTTTAGAAGATGAAATAAAAAAATTGAACAAAAGTATTGGAACAGCTCAGGAGAAAATAAATAAATTAACCAATGAGATTTCATCATTGAAAGACACGATAAATGCTTTAGGTGAAGAAATTGAGTTAAAAGAGGCATTAGTAAAGGAACTAAAGGATTTATTAGGTAAGCTTGAATATCACCTAAAGAGGCCAGCTAATAAAGACAGAGAAGGACTATATATTCCATCTAAATGGAGTGGCAACAGAAAAACTGTAGGACATGACCAAAAGAAGATACTCGATTTGACTAGGGAAGGCGGCTATGACGAGCATATGATATTTGTTGCAGTACACTGCAACGCAAGTGGAACTGGAAATGGTAGTGCATCAGGGGTTCAGGTATACTATATGCCCAATGGACCTAATACCAAATATGGCTCCAACTATGATTATTACAGGGGTTACAATGATGCAAAACGTAAAAAGCTTGCTGAAAGCATGCTGAAAAATGTACGGGAGAATACCAACTTCAAAAAACAGTGGTCAAGCCCCTTTATAGGCGACTATCACGTATTAAGGGAACAAAACTTGCCATCTGTACTTATGGAGATTGGTTTTGTAGACAATCCCGATGACGTAAAGCTGCTAGTCCAGCCTCAAACCCGCGAAAATGCTGCTAAGGGTATGTACCTGGGAATAGTTGAGTACTTCAAGAGCAAGTAGTATTGCAACAGTCTTTAAATAAAACGGTTAAGGTGCTATAACCTTAGCCGTTTTTTATGTCCTAAACATATACGGTCTTTGACAAATCTTATGGATAAAGGATATAATCAAGCAGAAGTCATATATTAAAAACTGTGTATTGATTAGATACAATTAGAAAGGATGTTTTATATGAAACTATCCCTTAAAGACATAGAAAATATGGGTCTATGGTCAAAACTGAAACTTGATCATCAGGAAAAAGAAGTTTTTTTGGATAGAATAAATAAAACCCTTCAAAAGCTTGAAATTATTAAAGAACTGGCTACAGATCATTTGGAGTTGTCTTTGGATAAACCAATACATAGCAAAGCATTAAGAGATGACCAGGTTCAACCTTCTATGAGTAGGGATCAGGCACTGAAAAATGCACAAGAAACCTGGGATGGTATGTTTAGTGTGCCAAGTATATTAGATTAGAAAATAAAAGGAGGCAAGAGCAGGATGGAATCATATAAGCTGACGGTGCATGAGATTTGGAACCTGGTAAATAAGAGAGAGATATCCATAAAAGAATTAGTGCGGGATGTTATAGAGAGGATAGATAGCACCGAAAGACAAATTGGTTCTTTTATAACTTTTAATTGGGATGAAGCATTGTATCAGGCTGAAACTCTAGATACGTTAATATCAGAAGAATCTGATTCATCTAAACTTGCGGGAATACCTTTAGGTGTTGAGGATAATATCTGTACTTTAGATATAAGAACTACCAGTGCTTCCAGGATGTTAGAGAATTTTACACCCCCTTACGATGCTTCCGTTGTAGAAAAATTAAAACAGTGCCATTCCATTATTTTAGGCAAACTAAATATGGATGAGTTTGGTATGGGTTCCTCCACTCAAAATTCTGCCTTTAAGGTTACAAAAAATCCATGGAATTTACATAAGGTAGCAGGAGGTGCAGCAGGGGGAGGAGCAGCTGCTGTAGCAGCGGATCAGGTTTTCTGTGCTATAGGTTCCGATTCATCGGGATGCTTAAGGCAGCCAGCTGCTTTTTGTGGGGTAGTAGGTTTCAAACCAACTTATGGTTTGGTGTCAAGGTTTGGCTTAGTAACTTCTGCACCATCTTTAGAACAGGTCGGTTGCATTACCAAGGATGTAACCGATTGTGCCTATGTGCTTGAAGAGATAGCCTTTTATGACAGCAAAGACTCGACCTCTATTAAAGATGATAGTTGCGGATATTTAGGATATCTAGTGGATGGTATCAGAGGACTTAAAATTGGTATTCCTAGGGAAATTTTTGATGAGAGTTGGGATCCAGACATAAGAGCTTGCATAGATAGATCCATAGAAATTCTTAAAAATCTAGGGGCTGAGATTATAGATATAACTTTACCTCATTTTAAATATGCTACTGCTTCCCAGTTTATTATTATGTGCTGTGAAAGCAGCAGTAATTTGGCAAGATATGACGGGATTAAATATGGTAAACGTGCAAGGGATGTAAATGATTTAGAAGAACTTTACTGCAAAACCAGATCACAGGGCTTTGGACAAGAGGTCAAGGAAAGAATTATGCTAGGTAATCTGTTTTTAAGCAGACAATATTATGATTCCCATTATAAAAAGGCTTTAAAGATTAGAGAGCTTTTAAGGAATGATTTTAGGAAGGCTTATGAAAAATGCCACCTTATACTTACTCCTACTAGTCCCATCTTAGCCTATGATTTAAGCAATGAAACTAACCTATCCGTAACTACGAACTATTCTAAACGCTATACATTATTAGCAAATTTGACTGGTATTCCCGCCATATCTATACCTTGTGGCTTTAGTGAAGAAGGTCTGCCTGTGGGAATCCAATTTATGGCGGATACATTTAAGGAAGGGACCCTTCTAAAGGTGGCATATACCTTTGAGCGTAACACCGACTATCATATGAAAAGGGCTATGAAATTGGAGGTGACTGAATGAAATATCAAACCGTAGTTGGTCTAGAAATTCATGTTGAATTAAAAACACAGTCCAAGATGTTTTGCAGCTGTTCAACTGCTTTTGGTGGTCAACCCAATAGCCAATGTTGTCCTGTATGCCTTGGCATGCCTGGTGCACTTCCTGTTATTAATAGAAGGGCTGTAGAGTTGGCTATCAAAACCGGGTTGGCTTTAAACTGTAAAATTTCAGAGTATAACACTATGGATAGAAAAAATTATTTTTATCCCGACCTACCCAAAGCTTACCAAACAACCCAACAATACCATCCCATATGCAAAGATGGTTATTTGGATATAGAGATAGATGGCAAGAAAAAGCGAATCGGAATTACTAGGATCCATCTGGAGGAGGATGCTGGCAAACTAATACATGATACCGATAACTCACGATCTCTTATAGACTATAACCGGGCGGGTGTTCCTTTGATCGAAATTGTTACAGAGCCTCATATAGGTTCTTCAGATGAGGCGGTAGCTTTCCTTGATGAATTGCGTAAGATTCTATTATATTTAGAAGTGTCGGACTGTAAGATGCAGGAGGGTTCTTTAAGATGTGACGTAAACCTATCTATAAAACCACAAGGACAGACTAAGCTAGGGACAAGAACAGAGATGAAAAATCTTAATTCCTTTAGGGCTGTGCAAAGGGCAATTAAAAATGAGGCTCAAAGGCAGAAAACTGTTTTAGAGGCTGGTGGGGAGGTTTTGCAAGAGACCCGGAGGTGGGACGATCTAAAGGACGAGAGTATAGCCATGAGGGAGAAACATGAAGCTGACGATTATAGATATTTTCAGGATCCTGATTTAATGCCTTTTTTAATAGATAGTAATATGATAGAAGATATAAAGAATAATATGCCAGAGCTTCCAGCGCAAAAAAGGGAGAGATTTGTGTCTGAATATGGGCTTCCCGAGTATGATGCAGGAATTTTAACCTCTTCACGAGAGATGGCTGACTTTTTTGAGCTTAGTGTAAAGTTATATGATGAAAAAAAAGGAGCTAAAGCAGCAAAAACAGTAAGCAATTGGCTAATGGGGGAGCTAATGAGGCTTACAAAGGAATTGGGAGTTGAGCTGCAAGACTTAAAACTTTCTCCATCCCTTTTAGTTGGATTGTTAAAACTGATAGATCAGGGAGTTATTAGTGGTTCTATGGCCAAGGATGTATTCGATGAAATGTGTCAAAGTGGAAAGGAGCCTGATAAAATTGTAGAGGAAAAAGGATTTAGGCAAATTTCCGATATAGACCAATTAAGAGATATTGTGCGAGAAGTTATACAGGAAAATCCCAAATCTATAAGTGATTATAAAGCTGGTAAAAAGAAGGCCTTTGGTTATTTGGTAGGACAAACCATGAAAAAGACAAAGGGGAAGGCCAACCCTCAACTGGTAAATAAGATACTTCAGGATGAGATTAACAAATAGTAAAGAATAAAACAAGTGTTTGAAAAAGAAAGCATATATGCTATAATACAAGAAAAGCCTCGTAAAATGGATATAATAGGTGAAACGGCCTAATGGTGGAGAGGAAGGAAAATATGGCAACAAGTATGACCGGATTTGGGAGAGCCAAGGTTGAACAACAGGACATGGAATTTACCGTGGAGGTAAAAACCCTAAATCACAGATACCTGGATATTAACATGAGGCTCCCAAAGATAATTAGTTTTTTAGAGGAGGATATAAGAAATCTAGTACAGGAAAGATTAAACAGGGGAAGGGTAGAAATCTATATTTCCACATCTGTTAGAACTAAAGATAGCGTGGAAGTACAGCTAAACCAGCCATTGATAGAATCTTATATAGCCTGCTTTAATCAACTGTCTGAAAAATATGGGATTGAGCCCGATATTTCCTTGTCTACCCTTATAAACATACAAGATTTGTTTCAAGTTGTAGAAAAGGAACAGGATGAGGAAATAATAAGAGTACTAGTTTTGAAAGCTTTAGGAGAGGCGCTGGACAAGGTAGAGGATATGCGCACAAAAGAAGGGGAAAAATTAAAAGAGGATATTATAATGCGCTGTGGCTTGATCAGGGATATGCTGCAGGATATAGAATCCAGAGCACCCATGGTAGTAGAGGAGTATAGGTTAAAGCTTAAAAATAGGATTGAAGAATTAATTAAAACAACTGAACTTGATGAAAATCGGTTCAATACTGAAGTAGCCTTTTTTGCTGACAGATCCAATATTACTGAAGAAATAGTCAGGTTAAAAAGCCACTTAAATCAAATGGAGGAAATACTAAAAAAAGAAGGCGCTATTGGCAGAAAGTTAGATTTTTTGGTTCAGGAGATGAACCGAGAGACCAATACAATAGGTTCAAAAGCCAACGATATTTGTATAGTTAATCTAGTAGTAGACATGAAAAGTGAAATTGAAAAAATCAGAGAACAGGTTCAGAATATTGAATGAAAGGCGGAAATAATATGAGTATTAAACTTATAAATATAGGTTTTGGAAACATAGTATCAGCTAACAGGTTAATAGCTATCGTAAGTCCCGAATCTGCTCCCATCAAGAGGATTATTCAGGATGCTAGAGATAGGGGTATGTTAATTGATGCAACATACGGAAGGAGAACCCGCGCGGTTATAATTACTGACAGTGATCATGTAATCTTGTCTGCAGTTCAACCAGAAACTGTAGCACATAGATTGAATGCAAAAGACAATCAAACACTAACTGTAGATGAAGACTAATGGGGGAAAACACATGAAAAGAAAAGGTCTTTTAATAGTAGTATCAGGACCTTCGGGGGCGGGTAAAGGTACTGTTTGTAGGGAATTTCTTAGAAACAATCCTGAAACTGTTTTGTCCATCTCAATGACAACCAGACAACCACGAAGAGGCGAGGTTGATGGAGAAAACTATTTTTTTACAGATGTTGCTACCTTTGAAAACATGATTGAAGAAGGCGGTTTTTTGGAGTACGCAAAAGTTTATGGTAACTACTATGGTACTCCAAAGAGTTTCGTGAAAGAAAACCTGATGGCAGGACGAGATGTTATTTTAGAGATAGATATACAGGGTGCCCTGAAGGTAAAAGAAAAGTTTGACGAAGGAGTTTTCATATTTATTGTGCCACCAACCATGGAGGAATTGAAAAGAAGGATTCAGGGACGAGGTACTGAAACATCTGAAGAGCTCTTAAGACGCTTTAATAGTGCCTACCAGGAAATAAACTTTATAACACGCTATAACTACATAGTGATAAATGACTCAGTAAAAGAAGCTGCTAAAAAAATAGAGGCTATTATAACAGCAGAGAAATGCAGAGTGGATCGTAATAAGGATTTTTATACAAGTTTGCAAGGAGGTATAGATAATGCTTTATCCTTCAATAGATGAAATATCAAAAAAAGTAGACAGCCGTTATACTCTGGTGGTTCAGGTAGCCAAGAGAGCCAGACAACTTGTAGATGGACAAAAGCCCTTGATATCTGTTGATTCTCATAAACCTGTTACCGTTGCTATTCATGAGGTAAATCATGGAAAAGTTCGTTATAGAAAAACAAAAGAAGGTATAAAGTAAATGAGTAAGGTTTTTAAAGATAAAAACATTTTAATAGGTATATCAGGATGTATTGCAGCCTATAAAAGTGCTGATCTAACCAGCCGTTTAATTAAATTAGGTGCAAACGTTAAGATTATTATGACAGCCAATGCCACTAAATTGGTCCAGCCATTGACCTTTCAAAGCCTTTCTGCTAATCCTGTATACTTTGATACATTTCAAAGCACTGAGCGTTGGGATATAGAACATATTGCATTGGCAAAATGGGCTGATATATTTGTAATAGCGCCAGCTACTGCTAATGTTATTGGCAAGGCTGCTAGTGGTATCGCAGATGATCTGCTAACCACTACTATTTTAGCAACCGAGGCTAAAACCTTATTTGCACCGGCTATGAACACGGTTATGTACCAGAAAAAGGTAGTACAGGATAATATAGCCAAACTGAAAAGACTTGGTTATGATTTTATTCCCCCCGGCAAAGGCAGACTGGCTTGTGGGGACTGGGGAGAAGGAAAACTAGCCGATATAGAGGTTATTATTCAACATATAGAGAAGCATCTTAATTCTTCAACGAAAAGGGATATGGAAGGGTTAAGAGTTCTGGTAACTGCCGGTCCTACTTGCGAGCCCATAGATCCAGTAAGATTCATTACCAATCACTCCTCAGGCAAGATGGGATATGCGATTGCAGAAGCTTGTATTCAAAGAGGAGCCGCTGTGGATTTAGTTACAGGACCAACTAACTTACAAACTCCTGCCGGTGCCAATGTTTTTCCTGTAGAGTCAGCAAAGGATATGTATCAAGCTGTTTTAAAACTCTATGAAATGGCTGATATTGTATTTAAGTCAGCTGCAGTAGCTGATTACCATGTCAAAGAAGTAGCATCCAGTAAGATAAAGAAAGGTCAAGATTCTATAAAATTAGAGCTGGTACGCAATCCAGATATTTTAATGGAACTGGGTAAAAGAAAAACAAAGCAGGTACTAGTAGGTTTTGCCGCCGAGACTGAGGATCTGGAGAAAAACGCCCTAGAAAAGCTAAAAAGAAAAAACCTGGACTTTATTCTGGCAAATGATGTATCTTCCAGTGAGTCAGGTTTTCAAAGTGATGAAAATAAAGGCATCCTGTTTTCCAAAGACGGCAGTATTACTCCCATACCTCTAATGGCTAAGAAGGAATTTGCTCATAGAATAATTGATGAGGTAATAAAAAAGGTTAAATCTGATTAAGTTAGTTGTGAGGAGGTTGGGTAGCCGTGTCGGATAAGATGTTTGCAGGAGTAATTATAGACCAGGCGCATCCAGCCTTGGATAAAATATTTCATTATATTGTACCTGATAATCTAAGAGATAAGATTCAGTTAGGAATGAGGGTACTTGTCCCTTTTGGCATAGGGAATAAGACTATAGAAGGATATATTATGAGCCTGGACAAGGAAACCCAGGTACCCTATAACAAACTGAAATCCATTAAAAAGCTTATGGATCCCTTTCCTTTAATTTTACCTGAGTTAATTCCTCTTGTCTGGTGGATGAAGAAGGAATATCATTGTCTAACAATAGAAGCCATTAGATGTTTTATCCCTCCTGGACTGCGAAGGAATATTACAGAGAAGCAGGAAAAGGTGGTTTTTTTAAAAGCTGAAAATAACATCTTAGGGAAAGCAGCTCTGGTGGAGCCTAGATCTAAGTATATGGCAGAGATTCTCAGAATACTTGATGAGCGAGATGGGATTCCTCTGGCTGAACTGGCGGATATAGCCGGAGGTGCGCCCCTTTCCAGTTTTAAAAGTCTTGAAAAAAAAGGCTGGATTTCCATAGAAGATCAGGAAGTTTACCGAAACCCATGGGATCATTTCATACCTAATTCTGATTTAGTAGAAGTTGAGCTAACTCAGGAGCAAAAAAATGCTATAGATATTATTAGGAAAGGCATGTCCAAGTCCCAAGGTGTTTTTCTCCTTCATGGTGTAACGGGTAGTGGAAAGACCGAAGTGTATATCCATCTGGTAGAGAAAGCTCTTAAGGATAATAAAAGAGCTATTATTCTGGTGCCCGAAATATCATTAACTCCTCAAACTGTTGGACATTTTAAGGATAGATTTGGAGAGGAGGTTGCAATTCTCCATAGCGCTCTTTCTCCAGGCGAAAGGTTTGATGAGTGGAGACGGATTTATAATTGTCAGGTCAATATTGTAGTGGGTGCCAGATCGGCTATTTTTGCACCAGTGCGTGATCTTGGTATAATTATAATAGATGAGGCTCACGAAGACAGCTACAAATCTGAGGCCAGTCCTCGTTATCATACGACAGAATTGGCTAAGCAAAGGAGTAAGGAACAAGGAGCAGTTTTGGTTCTAGGTACTGCTACGCCTTCACTGGAAGATTTCTACAATAGTGAACAGAATCACTACTACAGAATACCTATGGATCATAGGATAGACGATAAGCCACTGCCCCAGGTGGAAGTGGTGGATATGCGGATGGAAATTAAAAAAGGGAATCGCAGTATATTTAGCCAGAAATTATATGATGAGCTTAGAGGGATCCTATTAAGAAGGGAGCAGGCCATAATCCTTCTTAATAGGAGGGGATACGCACAATTTGTATCCTGCAGAGCTTGTGGCTATGTAGTAAAATGTGATAACTGCGATATATCCTTGACCTATCATTCGAAAAACAATATATTAAAATGTCATTATTGTGGAGATACTAAGCCTTATCCCAATATATGTCCAGAATGCAAAAGTCCCTATATAAAACACTTTGGTGTTGGAACCCAGCGGGTGGAACAGGAAATAAAAAAGATTTTGCCACCGGCCAGAATAGTCCGGATGGATATGGACACTACCTCAACCAAGGGTGCACATCAAAGGATTTTAGATGCCTTTAGGCAAAAAGAATATGATATTTTGCTTGGCACACAAATGGTAGCAAAAGGGCTAGACTTTCCAGATGTGACTTTAGTCGGGGTAATAGCCGCAGATACTGCTCTAAATTTACCTGACTATCGGAGCAGTGAAAAAACTTTTCAGCTTATAACCCAAGTAGCAGGACGGGCGGGAAGGGGGCAAAGAAAGGGAAAGGTTATAGTGCAGACCTATCAACCGGAACACTATTCCATCCAATATGCTTCCCGGCACGATTATAAAGGATTTTATGATGAAGAGATTACTATAAGAAAGCAGTTTAATTATCCTCCTTTTTCACATATTATAAGAATCCTTATAAGCGGTGAGGATGAAAAATCTGTCATAAATACTGCTATAGGAATCGAAAAGTGGATGAAACATAATATCACTAAAGATACAATAATAAAAACTGGATTGTTAGAAATAGGAGCCTACCCGGCACCTTTGGAGAGGATAAAGAATAAGTACAGATGGCATGTTTTGATACGTATTAGAAAGGATAGGATCTTTTTGGAGAGATATCATGAAGTTGTGGATCAGTGTCAAAAAGAATTTCTTAATAATTCTAACACCATAGTGGTTGATTTTTATCCAACAAGTTTATTATAGATATGTAACATATTTAAAAAAAGAAGGGATGGTTTTTGTGGCATTAAGGGATATAAGGCATTATGAAAGAGATGATGTATTAAGAAAAAAAGCTCGTCCAGTTGATAAAATAGATGATAGAGTTTTAACCTTGCTTGATGATATGGCAGAAACAATGTATAAGGCAGAAGGAGTGGGCCTTGCAGCACCACAGGTAGGCATATTAAGACGTGTTGTTGTTATTGATATTGGCGAAGGTATTATAGAGCTAATAAACCCTGAGATAATTGAGCAGGATGGTGAACAGATAGGCATGGAAGGCTGCTTGAGTGTGCCGGGTCTAAGCGGAGAGGTTAAACGTCCTGCAAGGGTGGTTGTGGAAGCTCTTAACAGGCATGGTGAAAAAATAAAAGTAGATGGAAATGAACTATTGGCCCGAGCATTATGCCATGAAATTGACCACTTAGACGGTATCTTATATATAGATAAGGTTGAACCAGGGACTTTGGAAAGAGTGGAATAGTCTTAAATAATATAGAAAACAAGAAGGTGAACAAGAATTGAGAATTGTTTTTATGGGCACACCGGAATTTGCCATACCTTCCTTAGAGGCTATAGTTTCGGAAAGACATGAGCTTATAGGTGTAGTGACTCAGCCAGACAGGCCTAGGGGCAGGGGTAAACACATGGCCCCTCCTCCTGTAAAGGAATGGGCTGAGAAGAGGGGATTGAAGGTATATCAACCCCAAAAAGTTAGAGATGAGGGTTTTATTGCTGAACTGGAAAGTTTGGCTCCTGATCTTATAGTTACAGCCGCCTATGGGCAGATTCTTCCAAAGAGAATATTGGATATTCCTCCTTTAGGATGTATTAATGTTCACGCCTCCCTATTACCAAAGTATAGGGGTGCTTCTCCCATTCAGCAGGCTATTATGGATGGTGAAATAAAAACTGGAATAACAATAATGTATATGGATATAGGTATGGATACAGGGGATATTATATTACAAAAGGAAACACTCATACATCCGGAAGAAAACTGTGGAAGCCTGCATGATCGCCTAGCTCAGCTGGGAGGGGAGGCACTTAAAGAGAGCCTAAGATTATTTGTTAATGGAAAGCCTCAGGGTACTCCCCAGAATGATGAGGAGGCTACCTACTGTCAAAAGATTGATAAATCTATGGGCCGAATAGACTGGAATATGGATGTAGATAAAATAAAGAATCATGTGAGAGCATTGACACCATGGCCTGGAAGTTATACCTATATTAACGATATGCGCTTAAAGATATGGGAAATAGGCAGCAAGGAATACCTGCAGGAAGGTGAAGTTGTTCCAGGAAAAGTAGTATATGCAAATGAAAAACAGGGACTTGTAGTGGCAGCATCAAATGGCAGGGTAAGGTTGTCCAAGGTACAGGCTCCAGGCAAACGGGTAATGGAGGATGTAGAGTTTCTAAGGGGTAATAAGGTAGAGGTTAATACAATTTTAGAATAAAAATTAAAGGAAAGGTGGTTGATAAGATGCCATTTCTTTTCTATGATGTACCTAGTTTAATTATATTACTACCCGCACTTATTCTATCTCTTTATGCTCAGTATAAGGTCCAAAGTACTTTCAATCAATTTATTCGAGTAGCCAACTATGGAGGCTATACAGGCGGGGAAGTAGCTAGAAGGATCTTAGATTCCCAGGGCTTAAGCGATGTATCCGTGGATATGGTAAGAGGATATCTAACTGACCATTATGATCCAAGAAGAAAAGTGCTTAGACTTTCGGAACAGGTATATAGAGGTAGTTCCATAGCAGCTATAGGCGTTGCTGCACACGAGGCAGGGCATGCTATACAGCATGCCAGAGGCTATATACCTCTTAGCATTAGAAATGCAATAGTCCCTATAGCAAGCTTTGCTTCTCAGGCAGCTTTCCTCTTTATATTTTTAGGCCTTTTTATGGGAGGCTATGCTGTATTAATAGATATTGGTATATATCTTTTCCTGGCTGTTGTAGCCTTTCAGCTGATTACTTTGCCGGTTGAGTATAATGCCAGCAATAGAGCCGTGGAGCTTCTGCGGGGTCACGGTTTTGTAGCAGCTAACGAGGAGAGAAAGGTAAGACAGGTGCTCAATGCAGCTGCTCTCACCTATGTAGCAGCGGCCGCTTCAGCGGTAGCCCAGTTATTAAGGCTGTTAATGCTACGAGATCGCAGAAGAAACTGATAGGAAAAGGGCTTCTTAGCCCTTTTTTTGGATGGAGGAAACTATGGATAAAGCACGAAGAATAGCTTTGATTGTTTTGAAAGAGGTTAATGAAGATCAAAAATATGCAAATATAAGTTTAAAGGAACATATAAACCGAGCTAAATTAGATGAGCGGGACGCCGCTTTTGCCACCCAGCTAGTATATGGAACCTTGGAGAACCAGGGAGTTATAGATAGGGTATTAAGACAGTTTGCTAAAATGAGCAGGGTTAACCCTTGGGTTAAAAACATTCTTAGAATGGGATGTTATCAAATCCTATACTTAGACAGAGTGCCTGATTCTGCAGCCTGTAATGAATCGGTAAAACTGTGCCAAATGTTTGGTTTCGCCCCTTTAAAAGGATTTATAAACGGTGTTCTTAGAAATATTTCCCGAAAGAAAGACAGCTTGCGTATTTTAAAGGAAACTCCTACCGACTTAAAGTCTTTATCCTCCCTGTATGGATTTCCCCTATGGTTGGTAGAAATGTGGGCTAAAGAGTATGGAATAGAGGCTACTAGAAAAATAGTAAAAAGCTCTGTAGGTTCTAGTTGGACTACTATAAGAATAAATAGAAGAAAAACAAGCAGAGATGAGATTATAGAAAGATTAAAGAAACAGGGAGCAGAAGTCAAAAAGGGCCTCTATTTTGATAATGCCTTGAGGGTGAAGGGGATTGGTAATATTCAAAGTAATCCCCTATACCAACAAGGCTTATTTACCGTTCAAAGTGAAAGCTCTATGCTTGCCTGTCATATATTAAACCCAAAACCAGGTGAGTATATTTTAGATGCTTGTAGTGCACCAGGAGGGAAGGCTATTTACTTGGCAGAACTTATGAATATGGAAGGAAAGATATATGCATTCGATAATCATGACCACAGAGTAGGGCTAATAAATAAGAATAGAGAAAGAATGAATGCTGCTATAGTTCATTCTAGGGTACAGGATGGGACCAAATTTAATCCAGAATTTGAAGAAAATATGGATAGAGTTTTGCTGGACGTACCCTGTTCAGGTTGGGGGGTTATTCATAAGAAACCTGATATAAAACTCAGAATTAGTAAAGAGGACTTGAGTTCTTTATGCCAACTGCAATGGGATATATTAGAAAATAGCAGCAGATATCTAAAATATGGGGGTATGCTAGTATATAGCACCTGCACTATCAACCCATATGAAAATAATAAGTTGGTTGAAAGATTTATAAAGGAGCATCCTGAATTTGTACTAGAAGGCTTTGATAAGGAATTACCAGATGGATTAAAGAGTTTTGTGATACAGGATGGAATGATTCAATTGTTGCCTAATAAAGAAGGTTTAGACGGGTTTTTTATAGCTAGACTGAGGAGGGCTAAAAAAAGATGAAGGATGCAAGGGAAGATATTCTGGGTCTAATGCCCCATGAAATCGTAAAAAGGCTGCAGGAAATGGGAGAACAGGCCTTTAGAGGCAAACAAGTAATAAACTGGCTATATAAAGGCGTAATAAGTTTTGAAGATATGACAAATCTTTCTAAAGCTACTAGAAAAAAGCTTGAAGATAAATATATAATTGGTAGTGTAAAGTTGCTAGAAAAGCGAATTTCAAAAAATGGAGACACTATAAAATATTTGTGTTTACTTGCTGACCATAATATAATAGAATGTGTTGTGATGAAATATAATTATGGAAATACCTTATGCTTATCCACTCAAGTTGGATGTAGGATGGGGTGTAGTTTTTGTGCCTCTACAAAGCAAGGTTTAGTACGAGATTTAGAAGTAGGAGAGATGATGGCTCAGGTTGTCATGGCAAATACCCATATAAAACAAACTGATGAGCGGGGAATTCGCAACATTGTTCTCATGGGCAGTGGCGAGCCTCTGGATAATTACAGCAATGTGATTAAATTTTTGCGCCTAGTCAATCATCCTGAAGGTTTAAATATAAGCTACAGAAACATAACTCTTTCTACTTGTGGACTAGTGCCCAAGATGAAGAGGCTTGCTCAGGAGAATATACCTATCACCTTATCCATTTCTCTCCACGCACCTAATGATGAACTAAGGAAAAAAATTATGCCCGTTGCTTCCGCCTATAGTGTAGATGAGATTATCGAAGCCGGAAAATATTTTTTTGAGAAAACAGGAAGACGGGTAACCTTTGAGTATTCCCTTATTGATAGATTAAATGATAATGTATATGATGCTAAAGAATTAGCCAGTAAAATAAAGGGGTTTCCCTGCCATGTGAATGTTATTCCAATTAATGAAATCGAAGATATGCCTTATAAGCGAAGTAGTGAATCTAGAATTAAGGTTTTTGTCCAGACTTTGAAAACCTTAGGAGTGCAGGTTACAAGGCGCAGGGAATTAGGTCAGGACATAGAGGGAGCTTGTGGCCAGTTAAAAAGAAGTTATTTGGATAGCCTGGATAAATAATAAGTAGATAGGGTAAAAATTGAGGTGAGGTTTATGATATTAGAATATGGTGGGTGTAGCCATAGGGGTATGGTTCGAAAATCTAATGAAGATTATTACTATATATCAGATAATCAAAATGAGCAACATTTAGCCATAGTAGCTGATGGTATGGGCGGTCATAATGCTGGAGAGTTAGCCAGTCGTATGGCTGTAGAGACTATACTGGAAATTTTTTCTATCAATAAGGATCAGTATACTAATGATCCCACAAGTCTAATTAAGGAATCTATAAGGCAGGCTAACTATAAAATATATAGCCATGCTCAGCAAAACGAAAATTGTAAGGGAATGGGTACCACCCTAGTTTTGGCTTTTTTTGATAAAGGCAAGGTTTATTTTGGTCATGTGGGAGATAGCCGTGGATATTTGATAAGAAAAGGTGAAATTATTCAAATAACCAAAGACCATTCTCTGGTTCAGGAATTGTTGGATAATGGAACCATTACCTTAGAGGAAGTTGAAAATCACCCCCAAAAAAATATCATTACCAGAGCCTTGGGTACAGAAAGAAGTATTGAGATTGACTGTCATAATATATCCCTGGAAGAGGATGATATAGTTCTGTTATGCACTGATGGACTAGTTCTTCATGTAGATTTACAAGAGAATATAGAACTGTTTGAATCTAGCTCTTCTATGCAGGAGTTGACAGCTGATCTAGTACAGCAGGCACTAGAAAGGGGCGGGCTGGACAACATTACTGTTGTAGCTATCAAATACTACGGCATGGTGAAAGAGGGGTGATGCCGTTGTTAGGTAAAATACTTGGAGGAAGATATGAATTAATAGAAAAGATAGGTACAGGCGGGATGGCCATTGTATATAAGGCCAGATGCCATCTTTTAAATAGATATGTTGCAGTTAAAATCCTAAGACCTGAGCTAGTTGAAGATGAAAACTTTGTTAACCGCTTTAAAAGGGAATCTCAGGCTGCAGCTAGTCTATCCCATCCTAATATTGTAAATGTTTATGATGTAGGACAGGAAGACGGGATCTATTATATAGTGATGGAATACATTTGCGGAAAAACTCTAAAGGAATATGTAAGGGAAAAGGGAAGATTAGATTCAAAAGAGGCTATAAAAATAGCATTACAGATAGGAGCCGCACTTGAACATGCACATAAAAACGGTATTGTTCATAGGGATATTAAACCTCAGAATATCCTGATAGGAGATGATTGTACTGTAAAGGTTGCTGACTTTGGCATAGCTCGTGCTGTAACTTCTACTACCATCACTTTAGCAGGGTCAAATGTTGTAGGCTCGGTTCACTATTTTTCACCTGAACAGGCAAGGGGAGGATATACAGACGCCAAATCTGATATCTATTCCCTAGGTATTGTTCTCTATGAAATGGTCACGGGAACCCTGCCCTTTGAGGGGGATACGGCTGTATCTGTAGCAATAAAGCATATACAGGAAAAAGTTAAACCCCCGGGAGAGATTAACCCCGGAATATATAAAAGTCTTCAGGATATTATCCAAAAGGCCATTGAAAAACAACCGGAAAGAAGATATCAAAGTGCGGCAGAGATGAATAAAGACTTGAAAAGAGCACTGGAAGAGCCCAATGGAGACTTTGTTGTACCTAATTATGATAGTGATGCCCCCACTCAAGTTTTAAAACCCATAAACGAAGAAATAGTTGAGACCAATTCTAATCCCGAAAAGACAGAGAAAAGGTCATGGGTTAAAGTAGTTTTAATAACTATTCCTTTTATTTTAGTAATGATACTGGCATTTTTTATTGGTGCACGTATCTATGAAAATAACTTTGTAAGTCAGGATGTAGAAATACCTGATTTAGAAAACATGCTATTTGAAGATGCAAAGGAGCTTTTGGAAGAGAATAACCTGTATATTGCCGTAGAAGGTAAGACCCATAGCGATGAAATAGAGGAGGATCGTATTATATCTCAACATCCCGAAAAGGGCACAATGGTCAATCCCGAATATACAGTACGGGTAGTGCTAAGCCTAGGTCCTGAAACTGTATTAGTGCCCGATGTAGAAAAAAATACCAAGAGAGAAGCTGAAATAGATCTTGAAAATCAGGGTTTAACCTTAGGTGAGCATGAGTATAGAAACAGCGAATATCCCAGTGATACTGTAATTGGGCAATCCATACCTCCTAATACCGAAGTTCCAAAGGGTACAGAAATAAGCTTGATTATAAGCCTAGGTCCTGAAGAAAAACTTGTAACGGTTGGAAATTATATAGGCCAAAAGCTCGATGTTGCTAAACAAATGATTAATGGTGATAAATTAAAGCTTAATAAAGTTAGTGAAAGATATAGCGATACTGCCAGCAAAGGTACAGTGATTGAGCAGAGTTTGGCACCTGGTGAAACCGTATCAGAATTTAGGTCAATAGATCTTGTGGTAAGTCTAGGTCCAGAGCCAGCTTATCCTAAAGATATAAATATCGACCTATCCAGTATAAATACTGACAAAGAGACGGTTAATATAGTGGTTAAAAAGACACAAAATGGCCAGACTACAGAGGTTTACAATAGATTCCATATGGTAAATGACGAGGTGCTTACCATCAGACTGGAAGGCAGAGGTGTGGCTGAATATGAGATCTATATAGATGATGAACTCACTTATAGAACTACTATAGATTTTACTAAGAAAGGGGATGAGGCTGATTAATGAAACAGGGTATTATTACAAAAGGCGTAGGAGGGTTTTATGATGTTTTAGTAGATAATTATGTTGTTCGCTGCAGAGCCAGAGGGGTATTCAGGAAGGATAATATTATACCTATGGTGGGCGATAAGGTAATGATATCTACTAAAGATAAGGCAATAATTGAGATACTTCCTCGTAAAAATCAACTACTGCGCCCCACTGTAGCCAATATAGATTTACTGGGGATTGTATTAGCCCCTACCCATCCTGTGCCTGACTTTTACCTAATTGATAAGCTAATGATCAATGCGGAGATTAATGAAATAAAGGTAATGCTTATAATTAATAAGATAGATTTGGTAGAAAATAAAGAGATAAAAGATATAATAGATATTTATAAACCTACCCAGTATCCTATTGTGACCTTGTCCTGCAGAGAACAGATGGGGTTTGAGAAACTCCATGATTTCATAAAAGACAACGTTGTAACTCTGGCTGGTCAATCAGGAGTTGGAAAATCCTCTATTATTAACGTACTTTATCCGGAGAAAGTTTTGGAAACAGGGCAACTGAGTGAAAAAATCCATAGAGGCAGGCATACCACCAGGCATTCAAGACTGCTGGTACTTCCATCTGGAGGTATGATAGTAGATACTCCCGGATTTAGTACCATGAACATGAATGAGGTTATGCCAGAGGACTTATCTTATCTGTATCCGGATTTTATAGACTATATTCATCAATGCAGATTTAATGGATGTATGCATGACAAGGAACCTGGCTGTATGATTAAAGAGGCTGTAGCAGAAGGTTCCATATCACAGGGTAGATATGATCGATATATAAGAATATTAAACGAATTAAGAGAATTTAGGAGGAATATATGGTAATAAAAATAGCACCGTCGATACTTTCAGCTGATTTTTCTAAATTGGGAAAACAAGTGGAGATGTTAGATGAGGGAGGCGCAGATTATATTCATATAGATATTATGGATGGCCATTTTGTACCCAATTTAACCTTTGGCCCTCTAGTTGTAAGAGCAATAAGGGGTAGAACAAAGCTTCCCTTCGATGTACATCTTATGATGACTAATCCTATGGATTATATTGATGAGTTCGTGGATGCAGGAGCTGATATAATAACTGTGCATGCAGAGGTGCTGCCCCATCTACATAGAGCCATACAACAGATCAAGCAAAAGGGCGTTAAGGCTGCGGTATCACTAAATCCTTCTACACCCCTAAGTGTATTGGATTATGTATTGGAAGATCTGGATATGGTTCTTTTGATGACTGTCAATCCAGGTTTTGGAGGTCAGGAATTTATTCCAGCCATGATAGATAAGATAAAAGAATTGAGAAAAAAAATAGATGCTTTAAATTTAGATGTAGACATTCAAGTAGACGGGGGCATATCTCTAGATAATATAAGAGAGGTTGCTCAAGTTGGTGCTAATATCTTTGTAGCAGGATCTGCAGTATTTAGTGCGCCAGATCCTAAACAAATGATTCAAGATATGAAGAAAGAAGTTATGGCATTATGAAAATTTTAATTATCACAGGTGGTCATTTAGGAGATGTAGACTATATAAAGGAAAACTCCTTGGATTGGGACTTTATAATATGTGCCGATGTAGGAGCCAGGCATCTACAAAAGCTTGGCATAAAGCCTGATCTTTTAGTGGGAGACTTTGATTCTATATCACCTGAACTTCTACAAAAATACAAGGATATGGGTGTCGCCATACAGACCTATCCAAAGGCAAAAGACCGGACGGACACACATATAGCTGTGGATATAGCCATCGATATGGGTGCCAAGTTGGTTTATATGATAGGTGCTCTGGGCAGTAGATGGGATCATTCCTTTGCAAATATAATGCTATTATACCGTTTGGAGCTTAGGGGAATAAGGGCAAAGATATTACATAGTCAAAATACTATAATGCTGATCAACAATATTTTAGAAATAGAAGGCCAGGTAGGCCAGATTTTGTCATTGATACCCTTTTCTGAGGAGGTACATGTGGAATACACCCGGGGATTGGCCTATCCTCTTAACAATGATGTTTTGACTTCGGACTTTCCCCTAGGTATTAGTAATGTATTAGAGGAAGAAAAGGCTGTGGTCAAGGTAAAGAAAGGTTGGCTTATAGGGGTATTAGCTAAAGACTAGTCACATATCCCCACTATAGGGCATAAACTAGAATAAAGGATGCTATATGGGGATGTGAAACAATGATCAGACGTCCACGCTGTCCAAAGAAAAATTCCTTTGTAGATACTTTAATAGGTATTATTTTAATCGGTGGAGGAGCCATATTAATACTTATATATATCCCTATATGGGCCTGGATGGCCTTATTTGGAGTATTTCTAATAGCTTTGGGTATTCTCATTGTTATGGGGCGGAGGTGACCCTATGAGAATTTATGTTATAAAGCTTCCCAGCTTTCTTGGAAGGTTGATTAAGAAATTTCGAAGGGATAGTTAAAAGGAATAGTCAAAAAGAGACAAAAAACGTGCTGTTATGCACGTTTTTCTATGTTCCTATAGTATTAACATTAAAGGGCTCTTCTTACCTTCCCTGATCGGATGCACTGAGTGCATACCTTTATAGTTTTGGTACTACCATTAACTATCGCTCTTACTTTCTTTAAATTAGGTTTCCAAAATCTATTGGTCTTTCTATTTGAGTGACTAACGTTATGCCCGGACAATTTACCTTTATTGCATACTTCACAAACTTGAGCCATTGCTAACACCTCCTTTGAAACCATGGCATAAAAAGTCAGTGCTTTTGTCTTATGCACCGATTAAAACATTATTATTGTACCACTAAGAAAGGGATTTGACAAGAAACAAAACAAAATTTCATGTTGCATGATAGGTGTTAATAATATAGAATATAATATAACATTTGTTTTGTTTGACGGATCCACAGTTCTAAACAATTATAGGGCTGTAAGGGATAGGAGAGGAGGAACATTAGTGAGTGTTAGAAAGACTAATTCCTTAGGAGAGATTGTGATTTCTAATGAAGTAATAGCTACCTTGGCAGGAATATCCGCTATAGAATGTTATGGTATTGTAGGTATGGCATCAAAACGAGCCACTGATGGAATCGTTGAGTTATTAGGCCGGGACAATCTTTCAAAGGGTGTCAAAGTGCACGCTCAAGGCGAGGATATAATCATAGACCTGTTTATAATAGTGGAATACGGTATTTCCATTGCTGCTGTAGCTGAAAATATTATAGATACAGTAAAATATAATGTTGAAAACTTTACAGGAATGAATGTAAAAAAAGTTAACGTAACGGTAGAAGGTGTCAGGGTATAGTTCTTCTGTCACCGAAGGAGGTAGTACATTGAACAGAGAGTATATAGATGGAATAAAATTAAGAAAGATGTTTTTGGCAGCTGCTCAGTATCTGGAGAAAAATAAACAGGCTGTTAATGCCCTGAATGTTTTCCCTGTTCCTGATGGAGACACGGGAACCAATATGTCCTTGACTATGATGGCAGCCATTAAAGAGATTCAAGCTACAAAAGAAAATACCGTTGCCAAAATAGTGGAAGCAGCTTCCAAGGGTGCACTAAAAGGCGCAAGAGGTAACTCAGGGGTTATTTTGTCCCAATTATTCAGAGGGTTTGCTAGAGCACTACAAGATATGGATAAAATTACCACCAAGGAGTATGCTAAAGCTATACATGAGGGAGCTAAAACCGCGTACAAAGCAGTAATGAAACCAGTAGAAGGAACTATGCTGACTGTTGCACGTGTAACAGGAGAAGAAGCCTTAAAACTGTGTAAAAGGCATACTGATTTTGAATCCTTTAGCAAAGAAATTATTAGAGTGGCCAAGGAAACTTTGGATAAAACCCCTGATATGCTGCCACCATTAAAGGAAGCTGGTGTTGTGGATTCGGGTGGTATGGGTATTTTACATATACTAATGGGTGCAACTCATGGATTAACTGGTGCTGTTGATCTTGATGTCTTACCCATAACAGAAGAAACACCTGTAGAAGTTGCTCCTGTTGATATGGAGATGGAAAAAGTAGATATTAAATATGGTTACTGTACTGAGTTTTTTATTAAGAATCTCTTTCCCTATGTAGAAGAAGAGGATATAGATAAGTTAAAGAGCAAACTGGAAAATCTAGGAGACTCTATTGTGGTTGTAGGGGATACGGACCTTATAAAAGTACATGTTCACACAAATATGCCAGGAAAAGCTTTGCAACTGGGCCTTAGGTTTGGTGAGTTATCTGGGATTAAAATAGATAATATGAGGGAACAGCATCGTCACGTAATTATGACAGGCCAGCAAGAGCGTACTGAAGAAAATACAAATATAAAAAATGCAAAGGAACATGCTGTAGTAGCCGTAGCCATGGGAGAAGGTATAAGTACTATATTTAAGGATCTTGCCGTTGATTATATAATCGAGGGCGGACAGACCATGAACCCAAGTATTGAAGATATATTGAAAGCTGTAGATGCTGCTAATGCAAAGAATGTATTTGTTTTACCTAACAATAGTAATATAATTTTATCTGCTAAGCAGGCTAAGGAAATCAGTGATAAAAATATTATTGTGATTCCCACTAAGTCTATTCCACAGGGGTTGGCTGCAATATTAGCCTTTAACCCAGAATCCGATGTAGACAGCAATACTGCAAATATGACAGAGGCAATGGAGTATGTCAAATCTGGTCAGGTAACATATGCTGTTAGGAATTCGGAGTATAACGGAATATCTATAAACAAAGATGATATTATTGGACTTGTAGATGGTGAAATAGTTGTAGCTGGCAATGATGTTAATAATACTACCATATCATTACTGGAGAAAATGCTGGATGAAGACAGTGAGATCGTCACCTTGCTGTATGGCCAGGATGTGGAAGCAGATCAAGCTGAAGAGATTGCTGAATATATAGAGGATCAATATCCAGATCTGGATATTGAAGTACATTTTGGTGGTCAACCATTATACTATTACATTATTTCCGTAGAATAAATATTAGGTATATGGTGTAAAGTATTTTTTATAATGTGAGAAATTAAAAGCTGGGACTTGATTCCAGCTTTTTTGCTAAGTATAGAAGGTAATAGGTGAGATAGATGGATTTATTAGCTGAATCAGTACAAACAATAAAGGGAATAGGGCCCAAAAAAGCTAAACTACTAGCTCAGCTAGGTATTTATACATTGGGAGATGCATTATATCTTTTTCCCAGGGATTATGAAAAATACGGGTCAGTGACCAGTATAGCATCTATGCAAAGAAACCAAAAGGTTTCTCTTTGTGTGAAATTTCAAGGCAAGCCTCAAATTATTAGAAAAGGTAAAAATAAATCAATTTTAAGATGGCAGGCCAAGGATAATACTGGTACAGTAGTTTGCGTTTGGTTTAATCAACCCTATCGGGCTAATCAGTATAAGGAGGATATATCATATTATGTATATGGCAAAGCAGTTATGGGATACGGCCAGATCCAGATTCAAAATCCTCAGGTTGAGGAATATAGGCCAGAAATCCACAATAAGGAGCGGTGGGATCCCATATATCCTCTAGTAGAAGGTTTGACCCAAAGCGACCTAAGAAATCTTATAAAGGAAACCTTAAAAATATTAGAAGACAATATCATCGATGATTTGCCAATTATTGTTAGACAAAAGTTTGCATTATGCGAAAAAAAGTATGCAATAAACAACATTCATTTTCCCATGCATGATAAGGCTCTTGAATGGTCTAGAAGAAGGTTAGTATTTGAGGAGCTGTTTTTTATGCAGATGGCTCTATATGCTATTAAAGAAAACCTTGGAGCCAGTAAAAAAGGATTAAGATTTAGCTGGAGCAATAAGGAGTTAGAAAACTTTATAAAAAAACTACCTTTTCCCTTAACTGGTGCTCAAAAAAGGGTTACTAAGGAGATATTGGATGACCTTAAAAAAGATGTTCCCATGAACCGTCTTGTATACGGCGATGTTGGATCGGGTAAAACTGTAGTAGCAGTTATAGCTCTGTATGTGGCCTTTTTAGCAGGATATCAGGGTGTTATGATGGCACCTACAGAGATCCTGGCAAGGCAGCATTATAAAACCCTAAAAGAACTATTGGACGGATTAAAAATCAACATTAGTCTTTTAATAGGAGGCATAGGGAACAAGGAGAAAGAGCAGATTAAGGCAAAAATATCTAAAGGCGAAATAGATATAGTTATAGCCACCCATGCTGTATTACAGGAAGATGTAGAGTTTAACAAACTAGGATTAGTGATTACCGATGAACAGCACAGGTTCGGTGTAAGGCAGAGAGCTACAATTTTACAAAAAGGAAAGATCAATCCTCATATGCTAGTAATGTCTGCAACTCCCATACCTAGAACACTGGCTCTTATATTTTATGGAGATTTGGACATATCCCTTATAGATGAACTGCCTCCTGGTAGAAAACCTGTAAAAACCTATCATGTGCCATCATCAATGAGACAGCGGGTATATGGCTTTATAAGAAAACAGGCAGAGCTAGGATATCAAACCTATTTGGTTTGTCCTCTCATAGAAGAGTCTGAGAAGATTCCTGTTCAATCAGCAGTTGAGCTTTATGATTCATTAAAAGATGGAGCATTATTTGATCTGAGGTTGGGATTAATTCATGGAAAGATGAAGGGAGAAGAGAAAGATGAGATTATGTCAGAATTCCAGGAGGGAGAAATAGATGTATTAATATCTACTACTGTGATAGAAGTAGGAGTAAATGTTGCCAATGCTAATTTGATGGTTATTGAAAATGCTGAAAGATTTGGATTAGCCCAACTCCATCAGCTGCGAGGACGGGTAGGTCGTAGTGATAGCCAGGCCTATTGCGTTTTAATAGCGGATGTAAAGAACAGAATCGCAAGAGAAAGAATGAACATCATGGTTAAAACCAACAATGGTTTTGAAATTGCACACAAGGATCTAGAGCTTAGAGGGCCTGGTGAATTTTTAGGAGTTAAACAGCACGGACTTCCAGAATTTAAAATCGCCAATCTTATTAGGGATATGGATATTCTGAAAGAAGTGCAGGCTGCGGCACAGTGGATTATGAAGCTGGATGATACTATGGAAAAGCAAAGAATATTAGATAAGGCCTATACAAAAATTTTTTCAAATCTAGGTGAAATTGTTTTTAATTAGTTTTGACAATATCCTTTATTTTCTAGTGTAAAAAATATAATATTGGACAAATTAATATTACATTCGACACTAGGAGGTGAACATATTGCCAAACAGAAGTAAGAACAATCTTGTACCAGAGGCAAAACAAGCCCTTGAAAGCATGAAGTATGAGATTGCTAATGAACTTGGTGTGAACTTAAAACAGGGTTACAATGGGGATTTGACTTCTAGAGAAGCAGGTTATATTGGTGGCCAGATGGTAAAGAGAATGATTGAGCAGGCTCAGAGACAAATGAGTGGCAGGTAATATATTTAATAAAAAAGGAGCAGGTTATGGTAAACCTGTTCCTTTTTTATTTTTGGCAGCTTGTTTGCAAAAATTAAATATGATAAAATAATATTATTCTCAACAAAATAGGAGGCAAGGTATTGCGGATTATTGCAGGCCGATCAAAGGGAAGAATATTAGAGTCAATAAAGGGTAGAAACACCAGACCTACTTCTGACAAGGTCAAAGAGGCTTTATTTAATATCATCCAAGGTCGAATTCCAGAAAGTATTGTTCTGGATATATTTGCAGGTACAGGTAATCTGGGTCTCGAATCACTAAGCAGGGGTGCTAATAGGGCGATTTTTATAGATAATGATATAAAGGCTGTAAAAACCATAAAGAGAAACTGCTATAACCTTGGCTATGAGAAACAGTCTGAAATATACAGAAATGATGCGGCCAGAGGATTGACTGAGCTATCCAAACGTGATATTCTTTTTGATATAATCTTCATGGATCCACCATATGGGAGGGGTTATGAAGAACCATTATTACAACTGATATATGATCTTAATATTTTACATAATGACGGGATTATTGTTATTGAACATGACTCCAAAACAGTGTTACCTATCAGAATAGCAGGTCTTTATTGCTATGATTCAAGAAAGTACGGTGGAACCGGAGTTAGCTTTTACAGGAAGGAATGAGACATTTATGAAAACATGCGTATATCCGGGAAGCTTTGATCCAGTCACCAATGGACATATGGACATTATAAAGCGTTCAGCAAAGATGTTTGACAAAGTTATTGTAGCTGTAGTCAAAAATTACAGTAAAAAACCCCTTTTTTCATTTTCAGAAAGAATGGAATTAATTCAGAAATCAGTTAAGGACATACCCAATGTAGAGGTAGAGAGTTTTGAGGGTTTGCTTATGGACTATGTTCATAAAAAAAACGCTCAAGTTATAGTTAAAGGTTTACGAGCCATATCAGATTTTGAATACGAGTTTCAGATGGCATTAATGAACAGAAAACTTGACCCCAATGTAGAGACAATTTTCCTTATGACCAATCATAAGTACTCATTTTTAAGTTCTAGCATGGTAAAGGAAGTTGCAAGCTTAGGGGGCTGCATAAGCGGTCTGGTTCCAGACTGTATTATACGTGATATTTATCGCAAACTAAAGCAAAAAGATTAAAAAAATATAAAAGTAGGGTGGGGGGAAGAGTCTTGAATATCCTTAGCTTGTTAGATTTGTTAGAAGAAGAAATTAATAAGGGTGCTAGTATACCTTTTGGCAATAGAATCTTAGTAAACCGAGATAAATGTTTGGAAATTATAAATGATATTAGGTTGAATCTACCAGAAGAGATTAAACAGGCTGAATGGCTTAAAATGGAAAGGCAAAAGATTTTAATTGAGGCTCAAAAAGAATCAGAAACCATTATAAAGGAAGCGGAAAAGAGAATACAATCCTTAGTGGAAGAGAATGAAATTACTCAAAGGGCATATCAGCAAGCGCGGGAGATTATAGAAAACAGCCAAAACAATGCCAGGGAGATTCGTTTAGGCTCCAGAGAGTATGCTGACAATCTATTAGAGCAGGTAGAAAGTTTTCTTATAGAACAGATAGAGATTCTTAGAAGGAACAGGGAAGAGCTTAAAAACATAAAATAGAAATCGGCCCATGAAAGGCCGTTTTTTTTCTGGATTACCATTCTAGTCCTTAAGCTTTAGTCCCTTAATTAGTAAAGCCAGGAGTGATAGGGCTATTAGGCTAAAAACAGTTGATACCAACAGTTGTAGTGTGGCTGAAAAGGTGCTGGTCATAGTTATGTTTGCAGCAGAATCGGAACTTGAAAAAATAGGCATTGCCTCAACACTAAACATAGCAATAATTAAATATGTAATACCGGTAGAAATAAGGCCATGTAAAAATTTTGAAAGTAAATATAGACCTATAGACAAATCTGTATTGGCTAAAAGGCTAATAGCCTGGCTATGAATGGAGAAACCACCCCAACCAATAATAAAGGAAGCGGCTAATATCTTGTTTCTAAAGTCAGCCAGGGAGTCGCCTATTAGTTGGCAACCCGTGGTAATTTCTAAAATACCTGCTCCGAGAGGTTTTATTAACTGCCATTTGCTAGGAAATGCAAACACCCAATCGCCCATTGCTATATCAGAACTACTTGACATTTGTTCTGGTATTAATAAGTCTATTATCACTGAAAATAAAATGATAAATCCCCCTATTAGAAGCTGCGATTCCATGGAGTGTTTAACTGAATTTCCTAATATGCTGCCTAATGCTTTGCTATTATTAGAGCTATCTTCAATTAGTATTCTAAAGGCAGATTTTATACCAGGTTTAGAGGAAAATAGTCTGCCATTGGCCTCTTGTTTACCGTAGAAGCTAAATAGCAAACCTAGAATTAGAGCACCAGCATAGTGGCTTATAGCAATAATCCTTCCCGCCTCTGGACTTCCTAACATACCAATACCCACTGCACCTATCATAAAAAGTGGACCGGAAGTATTGCAAAAGGCTAGCATTCTCTGTCCTTCTATTTTTGTTATGGAACCTTCTCCATATAAAGTGCTAATGAGCTTTGGACCCATAGGATAGCCGGATGTCATACTCATTATCCATACGAAGGCGCTATGACCTGGACAGTTAAAAAGCGGTTTCATTATTGGGCTTAAAAGCGAAGACAAAAAATCTACAAGTCCCAACTGTATCATTATATCTGATGCAATAAAAAAGGGCAGCAGAGAGGGCAGGACCACATTTATCCAGGTATTTAAGCCTTTTAGCGCCGCTGAAAGGGATTGTTTGGGGTAGGAGATAATAAGTATAATAATTATGAGGGATGAAATGATGATTATTAGCCTTTGAAATTGTTTATATTTAAAAGGCAAGCTAGAAATTCCCCCCTCCAAAATAATGCTTAATATATTATATTTGAGGAGAGAGCTGGATATGAGGAAAAAACCGCAAATCGGTTTGGCGCTTGGCGCAGGAGCTTCTAGGGGATTAGCACATATTGGAGTATTGCAGGTTCTAGAGGAACATGGTATTAAGCCAGATCTTATATCTGGCAGCAGTATTGGAGCTATAGTTGGTGCTCTGTATGCATGTGGTATTTCTCCAAAAATGATGGAAGGCATAGCTGAAAATTTGGATATGAGGCTATATTATGATGTATCAGTACCACGATTGGGTTTTATAAAGGGAGATAGGGTAGAGGAGCTTATCCGCTTACTGACAAAAGGAAAAACCTTTGACCAGTTAGAAATTCCTCTAAGAATAACAGCTGTAGATTTAAAAAGTAATCAAGCAGTTATAATGGACCAGGGAGAGGTCTACAAGGCAGTGAGAGCCAGTATTTCTATACCTGGTATCTTTGTGCCAGTAATTGATGGCGACAAGGTTTTAGTTGACGGAGGGCTGTTAGAGAGGCTGCCTACAAGAGTGGTGCGTGATATGGGAGCTGATATTGTAATAGGAGTAGATGTAGGATACAGGGGCCAGCATGGTGATCCATCAAATATCCTAGGAATAATTCTCCAGTCATTTGAAGTAATAGAATTGGCATTGGTGGATAGCATAATTAATGACGAGGACATTTACATATACCCAGAACTTGGTGATATAAATCCTATGAATTTTGACAATGTTAAACGGTGTGTTGAAGAGGGAAGAAGAGCAACTCTGGAGGTAATTGATGATATAAAGAAAAAGATTGAAGAATTTCAGACTAAATCCTAACAATATCCTGAGTGAGCTCCTGCCCTCCCTTTCGTTGATCAGGATTTGGAAAAGCCAGTACATAGAGATCTGTAGCCAGTATTTCATGTTCAAACATTATATTTATATTTTCCAAGCCATAACGGTAGTAATGAGCTGGTTTGGTAATAATGGGCAAATTCGATGTTTTTTTAAGCTTACTTAAAAGGGGAGTAGCCTCGGTATTAAACCCTAATATTCGAATATAGCTAGGACCTCCATTCTTATGGAATCTGATTACATCCTGAGTCTTTATCCCTAAAAGCCCGTGAATCAATATTCTTTGAAGCCTTGTGTAGGTGTATCGCTTGGTCTTGGTTTCTAACAGGAAATCCTGAATAGAGGTACATTTTTGTGCGAATCTCTTAATACGGTTTTCAAGACCTTCTTCTACGTCCATCCAACTGGCTATTTCAGAAAAGGGGGCTTGTCTAAGCATTCCTAATAATAACTGGTCAAAGGAGTTGATAGATACGGGGCCACGACCACGGTTAATAGAATCTTTTAATATTTTCAGGGAGACGCTAGGTAGTGTATGACTTATACAAGCCCATTCCTCCCCTGATAATATAGATTTGCGTATAGCTGTAGCGCTGGAATACTGACCTTCAATCGCTTCAGTATTATATGAGGATCCTACACGTGGTATTATAACTGGTTGTATGGTGCTTTTTAATCTCATAAGAGCTTTTAGATACTCAATGGCCAGGATAGAGTTGGATCCCTTTAATATACGTTCTATAAGCTGAGAAGGTAACTTATCTTCCCCGTATATATCTCTAATATATTGCTGGATAGCCCTTAAGCGAGCTGCTGGGAAGGACAGACCCTGATTTAAACCTGACTTTAAAAGCCTCTTATATGCTAGAGGTTCTTCTGCCAAAATTTCGGCTATTATATTTAGGTGTTTTAAATTGTGGTATTCGCTGCCAAAGGCAATATGGGTTACCAGATCTGTTTGATGCAATATTTCAACAGCTCCTGCAGCAAAGACTTCAGCTGTCTGGCATGCATAAAGAGTAGGTAACTCTAATACCAGATGGATACCGTTTTCCAGAGCCATCCTGGTACGAGCCCATTTGTCAATAATTGTTGGTTCACCTCGCTGTGTAAAATTCCCCGACATTATGGCAATGGTAAAATCAGGCTGAATCAGCTTAATGGCATTATTTAAGTGGTATAGATGGCCTTTATGGAACGGGTTATATTCTGCGATTATGGCCAATACTTTCATTAACTATCATTCCTTTAAAAAAATTTGATAATAGGATATAATAATTATTATATAAATTGGCAAATCTTATTTCAAGACAGAAAAAATATTGAAAAATTCTTCGAAATGAAGGATTTTGACTGTTTATGTAGAATAACTATTTGGTTGGGAAGTTTGTAACATTCTTAACAACTGACTTTAATACAACAATTTAATATACAAAAGATTAGAGAGGAGTTTTTTTTATGAGTATAATGAACAAGATACTAGACAAAGCCAAAGCTTCTAAAAAAACTATTATCCTCCCTGAAAGCGATGATATGAGAATGCTAGAAGCTAGTCAAAGAATCGTTAGTCAAGGGATAGCCGATATAATACTATTAGGAGATGAAAAGGCAATAAAAGAAAAAGCTGGTGATATTGATCTAAGTGGGGTTTCTTTTGTGAATCCTCTGGAGTCTGATAAAGCTGAGACCTATGCTAATGAGCTAGTAGAGCTCCGAAAGCATAAGGGCATGACCAAAGAGAAAGCTGAGGAGACCATAAAGGATCCCCTTTATTTTGGCTGTATGATGGTGAAACTGGGAGATGCTGATGGTATGGTAGCAGGAGCTGTAAATAGCACACCAGATGTTTGGAGGCCAGTACTTCAGATAATTAAAACACGTCCTGGAATTTCTGTAGCATCAAGCTGCTTTTTAATGGAAGTGCCAGATTGCGAATTTGGTGAAAATGGAGTATTTATATTTGCAGACTGCGGTCTTAACCCTGATCCTACTGCAGAACAGCTAGCATCAATAGCTATCAGTGCAGCAGAATCTGCAAGGGTGTTGGCAGATATGGAGCCCAGGGTTGCTATGTTATCTTTTTCTACTAAAGGAAGTGCAAGCCATGAATCCGTTGACAAAGTGGTAGAGGCCACAAAAATAGCAAAGGAAATGGCCCCAAATTTGCTGATCGATGGTGAGCTGCAAGTGGACGCTGCACTAGATCTGCAGATCGGACAACAAAAATCACCCGACAGCCCTGTAGCAGGGAAGGCAAACGTTCTTATATTCCCAGACTTAGGTGCAGGAAATATAGCATATAAGCTTACTCAAAAGTTAGCAAAAGCAATGGCATTAGGACCGTTAAGCCAAGGATTGGCTAAACCTGTAAACGATCTATCCAGAGGTTGCAGTGTAGATGATATAGTAAATGTTGTAGCTATTACCGCTGTAGAAGCACAAAACTAATTTAGGAGGGTTTACAATGAAAATACTTGTGATAAATGCTGGTAGTTCGTCCCTAAAGTACCAGCTCATAAACATGCAGGATGAAAGCGTTTTGGCAAAGGGCAATGTTGAAAGAATAGGTTTGCCTGAGCCCTTGCTAAAGCATACCCCTCAAGGGAAGGATGCAATTGAAATCCCCGGGGATTTCAAGAATCATGTAGAGGCTATAAAAAAGGTTATTGAACTTCTGACTGACAAAGAACACGGTGTAATTGAAAGCATGGACGAGATTGCTGCTGTTGGCCACAGGGTGGTTCATGGAGGGGAACAATTTTCCAGATCTGTAGTCATAGACGATGAGGTTATGAAGGCAATAGAAGCAAATATCGAGCTGGCTCCTTTACATAATCCAGCTAATATAATGGGTATAAATGCATGTAGAAATGTTATGCCCAATACTCCAATGGTCGCTGTGTTTGATACAGCCTTCCATCAAACCATGCCAGAAAAAGCGTATATGTATGCTATTCCATATGATACATATAAGAATTATGGAATTAGGCGTTATGGCTTCCATGGCACATCCCATAAATATGTATCTCAAAAAGCAGCAGAATTTCTGGGCAAACCCCTGGAATCTTTAAAGATTATTACCTGTCACTTGGGCAATGGATCCAGTATTGCGGCAGTAGATGGTGGTAAATCTGTAGATACCAGTATGGGTTTCACTCCACTAGAGGGACTACCTATGGGTACCAGAAGTGGAAGTCTTGATCCTGCAATACTTAGCTATATGATGGAAAAGAAAAATTTATCCTATGAAGAGGTTAACAAGATTCTCAATAGGGAGTCTGGAATGTTAGGATTATCAGGTCTTAGCAGTGATTTTAGAGACTTACACAAGGCTGCAGCAGAAGGAAACAAACGGGCACAAATGGCATTGGATGTATTTAATTATGAGGTAAAAAAATATATAGGTGCCTATGCGGCTGCCATGGGTGGAGTGGATTGCATTGTATTTACAGCTGGAGTTGGAGAAAACACCCCCAGGGTAAGGGCAGAATCCTGTTCCGGATTAGAATTTATGGGTGTAAAAATAGATAAGGAACGAAACGAAAGTGTAAAAAAAGAGGGCGAGATAAACACTGATGATTCTAAAGTTAAAGTATTGGTGATACCAACCAACGAAGAATTGATGATAGCCAGGGAAACCATGGAGCTAATTTAGTTTTGATTTATGTATGCTTGACAAAACTAAGGGCAATTTATATAATAAATCCGTCCGGCTATGAAACCATGGAGTGATTATAATGATGATTGATATTTCGGACATATTGTTGGAAGTGGGTTCTTCAAAGGATTTTGAGGGCAATTTGATTATGAAGGATACTACCTATCAGGGCGATAAAATTCGCTTCCATACGCCTTTTTTTGTAAAAGGTAATGTGGTAAATGGTGGAGAAGTAATTGTTCTCAGCGCTCATATAGAGGGGACAGTAACTTTACAATGTGGTATGTGTATAGAGCCTTATGATTATTTAGTTGATTTTGATATACAGGTTAAGTTAAAGGCCTTACATGATGAAGAGGATCCTGACATCTATGTATATACCAATGATACCATTGATTTATATGATATTGTAGCACGGGAATTTTTTCTTAATTTGCCTACAAAGAGGCGATGTACTGAAGATTGTAAAGGTCTCTGCCCCTATTGTGGTACTAACCTAAATAAGGGTGAGTGTCAATGTTTGAATAAAGACCATGAACCCATAGATAGCAGATTTGCAGCTTTGAAAGATTTTTTTGTTAATAGGGATAGGGAGGTGTAGTAACCATGGCAGTACCAAAGAGAAAAACATCAAAAGCAAGGAGAGACAAGCGCAGGGCACACTGGAAGGTCAGCATGCCTGGTATGACAGAATGCCCACAATGCGGAACCATGAGACTTTCTCATAGAGTATGCAGAGAATGCGGATATTATAATAAAAGACAAGTGATTGCAAACGAAGACTAATCAAACAAAACCTACCTTGATAGCCAAGGTAGGTTTTTTATATTTATAAAAAAGGTATTGCATTATAGTATTAAATATTATATACTACCATTATGACCAGATACTAATAGCATGTATTATTTAAATATATTTGTTGATATAAATCAAAAAAGGGTGATTAGGTGATTAGTCTATGACAAGGAATGTTTTGCCCAAAAAAGAGCGACAATTAAAACTGATGGAGAGTTTGAATGAAGATCCTTTTATGACTGATGAGGAACTTAGCGAACTATTCAACGTCAGCATACAAACAATTAGGCTGGATAGGCTGGAACTTGGTATTCCTGAGCTAAGGGAGCGTATTAAAAATGTTGCTGAAAGAAACTACAGCAAGTTAAGATCCATTGAAGGCAAGGAAATAGTAGGAGAGCTGGTGGATATCGAACTGGGTAAGGGTGGTATATCTATACTCAATACTACTGATGATATGGTTTTCCAACGATCAAGGGTTGTAAGAGGGCATTATATATTTGCTCAGGCTGAGTCTCTGGCATTGGCTGTAATTGATGCCCGCGTAGCTTTAACGGGAGTTGCCAACATCAAATATAAAGTACCTATTTATGCAGGTGATAAATTAGTAGCCAGAGCTGAAGTGATTCGTAGAAGAGGAAACAAATATTTTGTATGGGTTAAGACCAAGGTAAGGCAGGAAGAAGCCTTTAGGGGCAAGTTTATCTTGGTATCTATTGGATCTGAGGAGACAGAAACTTATCAGGAGGGTAATGAATAATGAAAATTATAGTGGATGCAATGGGCGGGGACCATGCCCCCGTGGAGATACTAAAAGGATGCGTTGATGCAGTAAATGAATATGGAATTGATCTCACTGTAATAGGGCAAGAAGATATTATAAAGAAACATCTATCAACCTTAAATGCACCCTTAGAAAGATTTGAAATAGTAAACGCCAGTGAAGTTATAGAGCCAGACGAGCCACCTGTTATAGCTATTAGGCGTAAAAAGGATTCCTCTATGGTAAAGGGATTTGAAATGCTGCGTCAGCATCCAGGCAATGTATTTATTTCAGCCGGAAGTACCGGTGCCTTGATGGCAGGAGGCCTTTTGAGAGTAGGACGAATAAAAGGGATAGGAAGGCCGGCCTTGGCGCCTCTTATTCCCACAAAAGACAAACCGGTCTTATTAATAGACGCTGGTGCTAATGCAGATTGTAAGCCAGAAAACCTGGTTCAGTTTGCAATAATGGGTACAGTCTATATGGAAAAAATAATGGGAAGAACAAGGCCTACGGTAGGGCTAGTTAATATAGGTACCGAAGAAGGTAAGGGTAATGAGCTAACCAAAGCAGCCTATTCCCTTTTAAAAGAACAAAAGAATATTAACTTTTTTGGAAATGTAGAGGCTAGAGATATTCCTGCTGGTATAGTTGATATTGTTGTATGTGATGGATTCACTGGAAATATTATATTAAAGTTGACAGAAGGACTTGCATTTAGCTTATTTAGCATTATGAAAGAACAGTTTACCAAAGGGTTTATCTCAAAAGTTGGAGCCCTACTGTTAAAACCTAGCCTGAAAGGGATCAAAGACTCTTTGGATTATGCTGAGCATGGCGGTGCACCACTTTTAGGAGTAAACGGGGGCATTATAAAGGCCCATGGTAGTTCAGACGCCAGGGCAATAAAAAATGCTATTCGTCAGGGTAAGAGATTTATAGATATGCAGGTTCTTGATAATATTAAAAACAATATCGCGGAGGACACCAAGGAGGTTTAGTATGGGGGCTTTGTATAACGGGGGTATCATCGGTACCGGCAGTTATGTACCTGACAACATAATAACCAACAAGGATTTAGAAAAAATCGTAGATACTTCGGATGAATGGATTGTAACTCGCACCGGCATCAAGGAAAGGCGTATAGCTGATGCAACCATGGCCACATCGGATATGGCTACTATTGCTGCAGAGAAGGCCATTGATAATGCAGGATTATCAGCCAAAGATATAGACCTTGTAGTAGTTGCAACCATAACTCCAGACAACAATATGCCCTCTACATCTTGTATTGTTCAGCATAATATCGGTGCAGTTAACGCTGCTGCCTTTGACCTAAGTGCAGCCTGTTCTGGTTTTATATATGCATTGATAGCCGCTAATCAGTTTATAGCATCAGGTGTATACAAAAATGTATTAGTAATAGGAGCAGAAAGCCTTAGTAAATTTACTAACTGGAGCGATAGAAATACATGTATTTTGTTTGGAGACGGAGCAGGAGCAGTTGTACTATCAAGAGTAGACAAGGGCTATGGACTATTGTCTCAATACCTTGGTGCTGACGGAAGTGGTGGAGACTTTTTAAAAATCGAGGCTGGCGGCTCCAGGAAACCTGCATCTCTGGAAACAGTAGAGAAAAAACTTCATTTTCTGTATATGGATGGTAGTGAAGTATTCAAGTTTGCAGTTCGTATTATGGCTGCAGCTTCCGAAGAAGCTGTAAAGCTGGCTGGTCTTTCCAATAAAGATGTGGACTTTTTAGTACCCCATCAGGCCAATATTAGGATTATCGAAGCAGCTAGAAAGAGATTGAAGCTGGATAAGGAAAAAGTTTACATTAATTTAGATCGATTCGGAAATATGTCTGCTGCTTCAATACCAGTTGCCCTAGATGAAGCAGTAAGATCCAAAATCATTACCAGGGGACATAATATTGTTATGGTAGGCTTTGGTGGAGGATTGACTTGGGCATCTGCACTAATGAAATGGGTATATTAGGGGAGAGTACTATGAAAAAGATTGCATTTATTTTTCCCGGTCAGGGAGCTCAGTATGTAGGTATGGGTAAAGAACTCTATGAGAACTTTGATAGTGTTAAACAGCTTTTTAACAGGGCTAATGACATATTAGAACAGGATATTACAGAACTATGCTTTAATGGACCTGAAGAGGATTTGATGAAGACAGAAAATACTCAACCTGCCATACTTCTGGTTAGTATAGCGGCTATGATGGCACTTAAAGAACATGGCTACAGTCCACATATGGTAGCTGGTCTTAGCTTGGGGGAATATAGTGCTTTGGTGGCGGCTCAGGCTCTATCTTTGGAGGATGCCATTCCATTGGTGAGAAAGAGGGGTCAGTTTATGCAGGAGGCAGTCCCTCTAGGAGTAGGTGCAATGGCAGCCATAATAGGCTTATCTACTGATAAAGTAGAGGAATGTTGCAAAATGGCAGCGGATCTGGGAACAGTAAACCCTGCTAACTATAATTGTCCTGGACAGATAGTGATATCCGGTCATAAGGAAGCGGTGGAAAAAGCATGCTCATTTGCCAAGGAAATGGGTGCAAGAAGGGCAGTTATGCTTGCGGTAAGTGCACCTTTCCATTCACAACTTCTTGAGCCCGCGGGGGCCAAACTTAGAGAAGAGCTGAAAAAAATAAAGATTAAATTACCCCAAATCCCTGTAGTAAACAACGTATATGCAAGACCTGAAGAGGATCCTGTCAAGATAGAAGAGAATCTAGTCCGGCAGGTAAGCAGCCCTGTTAGATGGGAAGAAAGTGTTCGGTATATGATAAACCAAGGAATACACGAATTTGTAGAGGTTGGACCTGGCAGAGTGTTAAACGGTTTTTTAAGGAAAATCTCCCGGGATATAAAAGGGTATAATGTACAGGATATGGATTCTCTGCAAAAAACTTTACAGGAATTGGAGGATGCAATATGATTTTAACTGGTAAGGTTGCTTTGGTAACAGGTGCCTCTAGAGGAATTGGTAGAGCAATAGCAATAAAATTAGCTAGTATGGGGGCAAAGGTTGCTGTAAACTATTCCTCTAGTGCTGAAGCTGCAAATGAGGTAGTAAGAACTATAGAGGAAAGTGGTGGCCAGGCCATTGCAATAGCAGGAGATGTATCCTGTGGCCAGTCAGTAGCTAAAATTGTGGATAATATTATTGAAAACTGGGGAACGGTAGATATTTTAGTAAATAATGCAGGTATTACCCGGGATGGATTGTTGATGAGGATGAAAGAAAAGGACTGGAACAGGGTAGTGGATATTAATCTTAAGGGAGTATTTAACTGTACAAAGGCTGTTTCCAGGCTAATGATGAAGAAACGCAGCGGTAAAATAATTAACATTTCATCGGTTATCGGAATAGCCGGGAATGCAGGGCAGGCAAATTATGCTGCTGCAAAAGCAGGTATTATAGGTTTTTCAAAATCCATAGCCAGGGAACTTGCCTCCCGTAATATTCAGGTTAATGTAGTAGCGCCAGGTTTTATAGATACCCAGATGACCAGCGTATTATCCGATGAAATAAAAAAAGACATAATATCTAGAATACCCCTGGGCAGATATGGAACTCCCGAAGATGTGGCAAACCTGGTGGCTTTCTTAGCATCTGATTATAGTTCATATATAACAGGACAGGTAATAAACGTAGATGGTGGTATGGTAATGTAATGTTATAATATATATTATATAGTATATACTAACTAATCATTGAAAGGAGGTGTAGGAATGAGTTTTGATAAAGTAAGAGGAATCATTGCTGAACAGCTGGGAATAGAGGCTGATGAGATAACTATGGAGTCTTCATTTATTGATGATTTAGGTGCAGATTCTCTAGACATTGTTGAGCTAATCATGGCTTTGGAAGAAGAGTTTGATATGGAAATACCAGATGAAGATGCAGAAAAGATCTCGACTGTTGGTGATGTTATTGATTACATTAACAGCCATTCCTAGTGGTTTAGTTTAGATGTTGAGCCTTCTAATGGGAGGCTCAACATCTAATAAAATTCTGGATTTATTTGGATTTATAATATTATGTACTATATACAGTAACTTTAATTCTATAGATGCATGATGGCATCGAGGAGGTCTTTATGCCAAGGAGAGTAGTAGTAACTGGAATGGGGGCCATAACCCCTCTAGGAAATAGTGTAGATATATTTTGGGAAGCATTAAAAGATGGCAAAAATGGAATAGATAAAATAGATAAATTTGATGTAGAAGATTATCCTACCCAGATGGCGGCACAGGTAAAAGACTTTGATCCTACAGATTATCTAGACCGTAAAGAGGCTAGAAGAATGGATCTCTTTTGTCAGTTTGCCATGGCTGCTACTTATCAAGCCATGGAAAATGCAAATTTAGATACTGAAAAATTAGATAAGGAGCGTTTTGGAGTAATTCTGGGTTCAGGAATTGGCGGTCTGGAGACTATGGAGAATCAGGCAAAGGTTTTATTCTCCAGAGGTCCTAATCGAATTAGTCCTTTTTTGGTACCAATGATGATAGTTAACATGGCAGCAGGCCAAATATCTATAGCTGTTGGTGCCAAAGGTATAAATACTACTGTTGTGACCGCATGTGCTTCAGCAACCAATGCCATAGGTGAAGCATTTAAGACCATCAGATATGGAGAAGCGGATGTGATAATTACAGGAGGAAGCGAAGCACCTATTACTCCGTTAGCCTTAGCTGGTTTTTGTTCTATGAAGGCCATGTCTACTCGTAATCAGGATCCCACAACTGCCTCCAGGCCATTTGATGCTGATAGGGATGGCTTTGTAATAGGAGAAGGGGCAGGGATACTTATATTGGAAAGTTATGAACATGCTGTAAATAGAGGTGCAAATATCCTTGCAGAGATAGTAGGTTATGGTGCAACAGCTGATGCATACCATATTACAGCTCCTGCGCCGGAAGGGGAAGGAGCTGCAAGGGCAATGAGAGAGGCTATTCAATATGCAGCAATAGAGCCTGATATGGTGGACTACATTAATGCCCATGGTACTTCAACCCCGTATAACGATAAGTTTGAAACCACAGCTATAAAGACTATATTTGGGGACCATGCCTATAAGCTGGCTGTAAGTTCAACTAAGTCTATGACAGGGCATTTATTAGGTGCAGCAGGTGGTATTGAAACCATAGCAGTAGTAAAAAGCCTGCAGGAACAGTTTATACCTCCTACTATTAACTACACTACCCCTGATCCAGACTGTGATCTTGATTATGTCCCCAATAAGGGAAGACCTGCTAAGGTTGAATATGCCATGTCCAATTCTCTTGGTTTTGGTGGTCATAACGCATCAATTCTTCTAAAAAGATTCAGTGAATAATACTTTATATAATATTGGGCTGTTACAGACTACATTAACTGTTTGTAACAGCTTTTTTGTGACTATAGAATTTATATAAAGTTACATATATTGGATAACAATGTTTGTATACTCCAAATTATGTAGTATAATGTCTAAAAAGAAAGTAGTTTCTAAAAGAGGGATTTCTATGTTGTTATTCTCTACTATAGAAGATGATTATAGCAGGGATAAGCTAGAGGAACTGTACTACAAATATCATAAATATGTATATAAGATTGTATACAATATTTTAAACGACTCTTATCTTGCTCAAGATGTGGTACAATCGGTATTTATTAAGTTAATAGAAAATATAGACAAGATAGACAGGATAGAATGTAACAAAACCAAAGCATTTATTGTAATAATTACTAGAAACCTATCCATAAATCTCTACCGGAAAAGAAACAGCCATAAGAATATGGTTTTAGAAAATATAGAGGATGTGATTTGTGATACCAGCCAGCCTATTGATGAGAGAATAATAAGTGAAGAAATTCTTGATAGGATATCTCATAACAGGTGATAACATATTATTTGAACAATGCAGGGGACAGTCAAATTTAAGGATAGATACTGAGAATGCCGAAACCACAAAAATAAAAATCAACGGAAAAGGAGCCATTGTTGTCAGTAAAGAAGGAATGACCCATTTAATATGGCACAATAATAAAAGAGTGTTCACACTTTCCGGTATTTTAGATGAAAAGGAACTAATAAAAATGGCTGAGAGCGTAACAAAATATTAAATCGCCATTAATATTGCATGCTTGCACCATGAGGTGGAAAATCTTATAATATAATAGATTTAAAGTAATGCACCCGGTGGTAAAGGAGAAGATTGATGGGAAATATTACTAAATACAATATAGATGAATTGGAAAAAAGAATAAGATATAGCTTCAAAGATACTAGTTTACTTGTTACTGCATTAACCCACAGCTCTTATGCTAATGAAAGTCGTGACAAGATTTCCGACAATGAAAGATTAGAGTTTTTAGGAGATTCAGTACTAGGACTGGTAATAGCTGATTATCTTTATGGTATGTTTGACCAATACAGGGAGGGAAATTTAACTAAGATAAGAGCCAGTATAGTATCTGAAGGTTCTCTGGCTGAAATTGCACGTAGTATCGAGCTTGGTGAGTTTCTTTACTTGGGCAAGGGTGAGTCAAATACAGGAGGTAGAAATCGTGATTCCATACTAGCCGATGCTGTAGAAGCTCTTATAGGGGCTGTTTATCTGGAGGCCGGGTTAGAACAGGCAAAAGAGGTTATAATTCGTTTATTTACTCCAGTTATTAAGAAAAGCTATGAAGGTAAAGGCTTCCAGGATTATAAAACCCAATTACAGGAAGTGCTTCAGAAATTCAGTGATAAGGAAATAAACTATCAGGTAATTAAGGAAAAGGGCCCCGATCATAATAAGGAGTTTGTTGTGGAAGTACATCACAATGGACAGGCAATAGGGACGGGAAAAGGAAAGAGCAAGAAAGAAGCTGAACAACAGGCGGCTAAGGAGGCTTTAGAAAAAAATACATGGGTAAAAAGGTAATAATATATCCGGTCTTTGTGCCTATGATAGGGTGTCCTCATCAATGTGCCTTTTGTAATCAGCGCAGCATAACTGGGAGAGCTATAAGCAACCTTATAGAAGATATAAAAAAACAGATTCATACAATTATGGCTACTGCTGTAAAAAGAGAAGGCTATAAGGAGATAGCTTTTTTTGGAGGTAGTTTTACCTGTCTCTCTCAAGATCTGCAAAATACTATTTTAAGACTGGCTCATCCTTATATAGACAATGGTATTATTGATGGGATAAGGATTTCTACAAGGCCTGATTATATTTCAAACCATATATTAGAGAATTTACAAAACAACTGCTTAACTACTATTGAGCTGGGAATACAGTCTACTGACCCTCATGTTCTAAAGGCCAGTGAACGAGGATATACTTTCGAAGAGATTCTTCCTGATCTTATAAATCTAAAAAATTATCCCTTTCAGATAGGATATCAAATGATGATCGGCCTTCCATACGATACTCGTCAAAAGTCCATAAAAACGGCATTAGATTTTGTCAGGCTGAAACCTGATTTTGTTAGAGTGTATCCTACCTTGGTAGTTAAAGGGGCTTCCTTGGAACAGGAATTTTATAAAGGTAAATACCGGCCTTTATCCGTAAGGGAAGCTGTAGATTGGGTAAAGGATATTAAATTCATTTTTGAGCACCATGGTATTGATATAATACGAATTGGTTTACAGGCTCAGGAAGGCTTTGATGAAGGTAAAGATCTCGTGGTAGGCCCCTATCATCCTGCCATTGGCGAGATGGTAGAAAGTATTATATATAGAGATTGGATGGAAGATATTATAAAGCAGGAACTGGATACTTGTAAGGTTCTGCCTAAAAATATTATCTTTCAAGTAAATCCTTCACGCCTGTCTCAGGCTATTGGTCAGAAGAGATCTAATGTCAGGTATTTAAAAGAGAAGCTGCCAGATATGATAATAACTATTGAGCAAAATAATAATGTTGATAGGCAAGAGATGATAACTATTGTGAACGGGAAGTTAACAGTACGCGATAGAATAAGATATGTTGCACAGAGATATGAAGGAATACAGGAAGAAATATAGAACTATTAAACATAGTAATGGACTTGGTTATTATGAGACGAGAGGTGTATTAACTTGATATTAAAGAAACTTGAGATGTACGGCTTTAAATCCTTTGCTGACAGGATTGAAATAGAGTTTGATAAAGGTATAACAGCCATAGTGGGACCTAATGGTAGTGGTAAAAGCAATGTAGCTGACGCCATAAGATGGGTGCTGGGAGAGCAGAGTGCCAAATCTTTAAGGGGTAGCAGAATGGAAGATATTATATTTTCTGGCACCCAAAAACGAAATCCTTTGGGTTTTGCGGAAGTATCTTTAACCTTTGATAATTCGGATCATGTTCTACCCGTAGACTTTTCAGAGGTAACCATAACAAGAAGACTTTTTCGGTCAGGGGAAAGCGAATATTACATAAACCGATCTTCTTGCAGGCTAAAAGACATTGTAGAGCTATTTATGGATACTGGTGTAGGCAAGGAAGGATATTCTATAATAGGACAAGGGAGAATTGAGGAGATATTAAGCACCCAACCTGAAAATAGACGACTAGTTTTTGAGGAAGCAGCAGGTATAGTAAAGTATAAAACTAGAAAACAGGAATCAGAGCGTAAATTGGAGGTTACACAGGAAAATATAGTACGTGTAGAGGATATTCTAAGAGAGATCGAAAATCAGCTAGGTCCATTAGAAGTTCAAAGCAGAGTGGCCAAGGAATATTTGAGCCTTCGGGATAGGCTAAAGTTCTATGATTTAAACAAGTTTATTGTTGAGTATGACAGTCATAAGCAAAAGATAGATCAGATAAAAGAAAATCTTGCTCTGTTAGAGCAGGATATAAAGAATCATAGGCAAAGTATTGTTGAGCAGGAAACCAGAGGTAATGAGTTAAATGACCAACTAATCCAATTAGACAATCAGATTCAATCCCTTAGGGATACAAAATATGGGATATTGAATGAAATCGAAAAATTAAAGGGTGCAATTCAGGTTATAGAGGAAAGAATTATACAGCTGGACAAAGAAAAGATTAGGCTGGAGGAGGAACTGAAAGGTGAAAGGGAGTCAATAGTCCATAAGGACAAGGAAAAGAATAATATTATTTATAAGCTGAAAGAGAAAAAACAATTTTTAAACACTTCCCTTTCAAAATCAGCTGAACTGGAGATAAGGTTAGAGGAAATTAATAAAGAGTTATCAGCCAGGCAGCAGGAGGCACAAAAGAAAAAGAATAGAATGATGGAGATCTGGAAATCACTTTCAGAAGCTAAAAATAATATAACCAGATTCCAGACCTTAAAGAGCAATCTTGAAGAACAGATGCAACGTTCTATTGAACAGCTGACGCATTTAAAGCAAAGCAGGGTAACCATTATCAATGAATACAAAACTATTAAGAAAAGTATTAAGAAAATTAGTGAGAAAATAATAGAAAAAAATGAGGAAAAGGCTATTTTAGGACAAAAATTAAACACATTGGAGCAAAATTTAAAGGACATGGACAACAAGCTTCAGCAGCAAAATCAACAGCTAGAAGGATCAAAGTCAAGGCTAAATCTGTTAGTGGAAATGTCAAATGCCTATGAAGGTTACCAAAAAAGCGTTAAAAACATATTATTAGCCTGTCGAAATAATCCATCTATTAGGGAACGTGTATGTGGTGTAGTAGCAGAGCTTATAGACGTACCCAAGAAATATGAGATTGCTATCGAGACAGCCCTGGGGTCCAGTCTGCAACATATAGTAACCTATGATGAGGAGGATGCCAAATACATAATTGAATTTTTAAGACAGAGAAGGCTTGGAAGGGCTACTTTTTTGCCCATATCCTCTATCAGAAGTAGGGATCTTTATCACCAGGAAAAGGCTGTACTAGACATGGAAGGTTGCCTTGGAAGAGGAGTAGACCTAATAAAGTTTGAAGATAAATATAAGGATATATTCAGCAATTTACTAGGTAGGGTGATTATTACTGAAAACCTGGACCAGGCAATAGAAATAGCCAGAAAGTTTTCCTACTCTTTTAGGATTGTTACCTTGGAAGGCGATGTTGTAAACACTGGTGGTTCCATGACAGGAGGCAGCTTAAATAAAAGAAGTACAGGAATCATAGGACGAAGCAGGGAAATAGACGAACTTAAGGTAAGAATCGAACAACTTTCCATGGATATGGAAAACCTTGTTACAAAAAAAGAAGCACTTATGAGTGAATATACAAAAACAAAAGATTTACGCAAAAAACTTACCCATGAAATTCATGAACTAGAAATCGAAATAGCCGCACAAAGGGAGCACCTTGAAGGAATCTCTAATCAGGTAGAAAAAGGTGAAGAAGAAGTTTTAAGTCTTGAGCAAAATAAAACTAAGTTGGAGCAGGATATTGTATCTATGGATCAGTCCATTAAGGTGCAGGAAAGCATAATAGCCGAGCTTGAAACCCAAAACAAGGATGCTCAAACTTTGGCGGAGGATACTGACTCCTCTATTGAAAGCATAAGTAGACAAAGGGCAGGCATAGATCAGGAAATAACAAGCATCAAGATAGAGATAGCGGGTCTAAAACATGAGATTGGTTCCTTGGAAGAAAAATTGCATCAGTTGGATAGGGATATAGAGTCTCATCAAAAGAATATAGAAAATAAGACAGCTCAACTACGGGAAAATTCCCGAAGAATTGAGAAATATAAAGAAGAAATTATAGAGCATAAAAATAAAATAAAGGACTTTGAAGTCCAGGTCGAGGACATAGAAATTTCGCTAAATCAAAAACTATCTCATAAAGACAAACTATCCCAGCAGATAACTTCCATAGACAAGAGAATAAAAGAATTAACTGCTATTATAGAAGAAGTAAGGGTAAAAAAACATAATATGGATGTGCAATTATCCAGGGTAGAGATGGAAATAGAAAACGCTCAGAACAGAATATGGGAAGAATATGAAATATCCTATGCTCATGCTTTAAAATATAGAGATGAGAGTTTGACTGTTTCTCAAATTAGAAAAGAGATTCAGCAAATAAAGCAAAGAATTAGTGAACTTGGAAATATTAATATAAATTCTATAGAGGAATATAAACAGGTAAAAGAGAGATACGATTTTCTAACTAAGCAAAAGGCTGATTTGGTTAAGGCAAAGGAAAACCTTCAAGGTATAATAAAAGATGTAACAGCCACCATGGAAAAAAAGTTTGCAGAGGAATTTGCCGTTATAAACAAACATTTTGGCAGGGTTTTTTCTCAATTGTTTGGGGGAGGGAAGGCGGAGCTTATTCTAGAGGATCCAGATAATGTGTTAACTTCAGGAATAGAAATAGTAGCCCAGCCTCCTGGCAAAAAACTTCAAAGTATTTCTTTGTTATCAGGTGGGGAAAAGGCGCTAACAGCCATTTCAATTTTATTTGCAATATTGGAGCATAAACCCACGCCTTTTTGTGTGCTTGATGAAATTGAAGCAGCTTTAGACGAGAATAACGTTCAAAGTTTTGGAAAGTACTTAAGAAAGTTTAGTGAGGAAACCCAATTTGTTATCATTACTCATAGAAGAGGAACTATGGAAAATAGCGACGTTCTATATGGAGTAGCAATGGAAGAAAAGGGAGTTTCAAGAATGATCTCCGTCAAACTAGAGGATGATATAGCAAGCTAGAACTTTATATTAACGATATATCATAGAGAAAGGAAGAAAAGAAGACGATATGGAAAACAAAAAGAGTAGAAAAAAAGGTTTCTTTTCCAGATTAGTGGAAGGATTGGGAAAGGCTAGACAAGGCTTGACTGAGAGGGTAGATGAACTTATAAAGTATTACCGAGAAATAGATGATGATTTTTTTGATGAACTGGAAGAAATACTTATTGTGGCAGATGTAGGCGTCAATACAACCATGGAAATCGTGGACGAGTTAAGGGAGCAGGTAAAGGAGAACAAAATAGGTGATGCTGAAAAGATTAGAAACCTATTAAAAGAAAAAATAACCAATGTATTAGCAACAGAAGATGACTTTGAAGTAAAATCTCCCTCAATATTTTTAGTTGTAGGTGTCAATGGTGTCGGCAAGACCACAACCATAGGAAAACTGGCAAATTTATATAAAACACAAGGAAAAAGCGTTTTAATGGCAGCGGGGGATACCTTCCGCGCTGCTGCAGCAGACCAATTAAAGATATGGGGAGAACGCACAGGAGTACAGGTTATTTCTCAGGAAGAGGGTTCTGATCCAGCTGCAGTGATTTTTGATGCTGTCCAGGCTGCTCGATCCCGAAAAATTGATATTTTACTGTGTGATACTGCAGGTAGGCTGCACAGTAAAAAGAATCTAATGAAAGAACTGGAGAAAATAAACAGGGTTATTGATAGGGAGTATCCAGATGCACATAAAGAAGTGCTACTGGTTTTAGATGCTACCACGGGCCAAAATGCTGTGACCCAGGCTAAATTGTTTAAAGAAGCGGTGGGAATAACAGGTATTGTTCTTACAAAACTTGATGGTACTGCCAAGGGTGGTATCATAATTGCTGTAAAATCTGAACTGGATGTACCCATACGCTTTATAGGGGTTGGGGAGCAGGTAGATGATCTACAGCCCTTTGTACCTGAGGATTTTGTGGATGCTCTGTTTGGAGACGACTAATAAACATAATATTATTTGTGCTAATTCCTAGGAGCCAGAAAGGCGTCCTCGCTTTTCTGGCTTTTAGATAAGTATCACAAGTATCAATAAGGAGATCAAAAAATGGAAGAAAAACTTAATTTTAGATCAAATCTATTAATAGGGGCACTATTATTTGGACTTTTTTTTGGAGCTGGAAATCTGATTTTCCCTGTGCAAATGGGTCAGTTAGCAGGCAAGAATACATTCCAGGCAACTGTTGGATTCTTAATTACTGGAGTAGGGCTACCCCTTTTAGGAGTTATAGCAACAGCCCTTGCTCAAAGTGAAAGTCTCTATGATCTGGCAAAGTCTGTTAACAAAATATATTCTATTTTCTTTACGTGCATGCTGTACCTGACAATAGGTCCTTTATTTGCTATTCCCCGTACAGCTACAGTTGCCTTTGAGGTAGGTCTAAACCCTTTTATTTCAGAGGAATATTTTCAAATTGGGTTGTTTGTATTTTCACTAATCTTTTTCTTGGTCACACTCTACTTTTCACTACGGCCGGGCAGGATTTTAGATTGGATTGGTAAATATCTTACTCCTATATTTTTGATCCTGTTATCAATCCTTATAATTGCAACTTATGTAAAGCCGATGGGAAAGGTGGGTCAATTTGCAGCTGAAGGCAACTATGTTTATAAACCATTATTTACCGGACTGTTAGAAGGCTATAATACCATGGATGCATTGGCTTCTTTGGCTTTTGCAATTGTTATTATTACAAACATCGAGAAATTAGGGGTGAAAAGCCCAAAAAGGAAAGCTATAGAGGTATGTAAATCTGGACTAGTATGTCTTGTGGGAATGGGTGTTATCTACGCATCACTAGCCTATATGGGAGCAACCAGTTTGGACAGTGTTGGCAGAGCCGACAACGGAGGAAAAATTATGTCCATGGTTAGTGAACACTATTTTGGCTTTGTTGGTAAACTCTTATTGGCTGCTATTGTAACAGTTGCATGCCTCAAAACAGCAATCGGCCTTATTACATCATGCTCCCAAATGTTTAGTGAGATGTTTCCTAAATCATTTTCTTATAATAAATATGCACTTTTATTCACTGCTTTTTCTTTTATAATAGCCAATTTTGGATTAAATAAAATTATACAGTTGTCAATACCGGTGCTTATGTTTCTCTATCCACTGGCCATTACCTTGATAATATTATCATTACTTGCGCCATTTATTAAAAAACAGAAGGATGTATATATATGGACAACCATTTTAACCATGATGGCAGCTTTTTTTGACCTTTGCAATGCACTACCTGAAACTCTAAAAGAAAATGTAATAATAGGTAGATTGATCGACTTTGCCCACATTTTTTTACCAGGTTTTGACCATGGATTTGGCTGGATTGTCCCGGCCTTTGTAGGGTTCGTTATAGGCTTATTTATATGGGGTATTAGGCATTGGAGATTATTAAGAAATTGACCAGAGATCACAGATATAATAAAAAACTTTACTTATTTTAGTAATGTTACAGGAGGTAGTTTCAATATGGTTCAGGACCATATTCATGTAATATATGGTGATAATCCCAAGGCTATGATTCTTGAAGTTCTGGAAAAGATAAAACCAGAGCAGGGGATAAAACACGAAGCAACTATTGGCATAAAGCCAAACTTAGTAGTAGCCAAGCCTTCTACTAGTGGAGCCACCACATCTCCTGAACTGGTGGAGGGAATTATAGAATATTTTCAGCTTAAAGGATATAAGAATATATGTATTTTAGAAGGGTCTTGGATTGGAGAAAGAACTCCAAGAGCTTTTAAAGCGTGCGGATATGAGGATATATCCCAAAGATACAATGTTCCCCTTATAGATCTGCAACAGGATAACTACTATGAATGCAATGTAAATGGATTAAAGCTAAATATTTGTAGTAAAATGAAAGAGATAGATTATCTGATAAATGTTCCAGTTTTAAAAGGTCATTGCCAGACTAATCTAACCTGCGCACTTAAAAATATGAAAGGCTGTATTCCAAATTCAGAGAAAAGAAGATTTCATACAATGGGATTACATAAGCCCATAGCTTTTTTGAGTAAAGCTATAAAGCAGGATCTTGTTGTAGTGGACGGAATAATGGGGGATTTAAATTTTGAGGAGGGTGGTAATCCAGTCAGAATGAATAGGATTCTGGTAGGTACCGATCCGGTTATGGTAGACAGTTATGCGGCTAATTTATTAGGATTTGATATAAAGGATATTCCCTATATAGAAATTGCAGAAGAAATAGGAGTGGGGACTACCAAATGGAATCAATCTTCGGTTGTAGAACTAAATACTGATCAAAACACGGAGATAAAAGGAACAACAGGCAAGGTAAAAATGTTCACAAAATATATAGAAGAGCGAGATGCCTGTTCTGCCTGCTATGGAAGCCTGATTCATGCTTTAGACAGACTAAGGACAAGGGGGCAACTAAGCAAATTAAAGTCCAAGCTATATATAGGTCAGTATTATAAAGACAAAACTATAGATCCTGGTATTGGAATAGGACAATGTACCAGAAAATGCGCCCGGTATGTACCCGGTTGTCCGCCAACAGCCAGGGAGATAGTGAAATGCCTTGAGGATGTTATAAAATAAATTCTGCAATTATAATAGGATTTTTAGTTAAATGATTGGGATCCACAATCCTTACTAGATGTAGGAGCTGGTCAATATTACTAAGTTAAATACCATAACCCTATTTGGAAGAGAAGAGGGGATGATTACATTGGGTAAAAGATTGGCTAAGCATTCATACTCTAAATATAAAGAAAGGATATATCATTTTTGAAGTATGTAATTAAAATGGCGTGAGTAATTAGGTAAGTAGAAAGGATAAAGAGTTGTATCGCTGTTCAAGAAGGCTTAAATCGGGTTTTCTTTATCAATCACATGTGCAGAAGGTATAAAAACATTTCTTGGAGGTATAAATGAAGGGATCACATATACAGAAAACCTTAGAGGACAAAGTGAAAAGGCTAGCTAAGGAAATGTTCGACTGGGAGATGAATAAACCAGTTCTGATCAGTAATCGTATGAAAAGAACCCTAGGTCAATATGTTTGGATAATTAATCAGGATACAAAAAGGCCTGAGTTAGTCAGATTTCAATTTGCTGCTAAGTTATTTAGGGATGGATACAGTGAAGAGGATATAGAGTTAGTAATTAAACATGAATTAATTCATTGGTATACTGATACTATTGAGGGCAGACCATGCCATCACAATGAGATATGGAAAGCTAACTGTCGGAGATTTGGCATATTAGATAGTAGACTTGTTGACCTAGAAAATAATAAAAATAGACAAGATTATAAATGGAGATATCAATGTACCAATCCAAAGTGTGGTGTTATTTATAATAGATACAGGAGAATACCCAAAAATTATGTTTGCGGAAAATGCAGGGGAGTACTTAGAGAGCATCCCTTATCTTCTGTAGTTAGGCCTATTTAAAATAAAGTCATTAATAACCAGCTCAAAACTGCAGTTTAGGAAGTTTGCTGCATCTTCACACATACGCATCCTTGTGGAATATATTTCTAAGAAATCCATTGGGCATGACAGGTTCATGTCCATTATCATTTCGTATCTAAGATTCATCCTTTCCTTGTCTATCACTAACCAGTTCTTTTTGATGGAATAATTTACACGATTATGTATATTTTTTGGATCGTAAGCTATATTCTTGCGAAGTCTGGTTCTGTGTGCATCAATTTTATCAGCAATTATTAGAGCTGCGCTAACCTCATTAACCGGACTTCCATACTGTTCCTCATGGCTTCCGATAGCACTTAAAACACACACAATATCCTCCATAGGCATTTTCATCTTTAATAAAATAGGGAATAAAAGATTAGCGCCTGCGATACCATGGTTTTTGCGGTTAATACAGTTTCCTATGTCGTGCATCATACCTGCTATAGCTGCCAATTCAACTAACCTATTGGGATATCCTAATTCCCTTAAAATTCTGGATGCTGTTTCACTTACACGGGTCACATGCCTTAATCCATGTTCTGTATATCCTAAAACTTCCAAGTTCTTATTAGCACCTTCAATTAGTGCTTTAATGTCTTCGTTGTTTTGTATATCCTGTAGTCTTACCATTTAGAATCACCTTTCATACCGGCTTGTAGTTAAGATAAACAAAATTATACTTAAAATAAGTGTTTCCTAAGGAATAGTATATAATTAATTAGACTGAAAAAACTTTGATTTATTTCTTGTTGACATATGAAAGTATTTATATTATAATTTGAACCTGTAAAGGAAAAACACTTTACACTAATACGTCCTTTCCTTAAGGAGTGTATGAATGGAAAAGTTTGCTCAAATAGGTATGTTATTGGAGATATATGGT
>JAAYGY010000032.1 GCA_012735575.1 Clostridiales bacterium | reverse complement strand
TAATTTTAACATACTAATTAGACATTATATGTGTATCATTAATTTTTATTGAAATAAACTAGTTTTTATATTTTCTTCTATCCCCCTTATCCCTTTCCCTTCTATATTTACAAATTTTTCGCATTATTCTTTGTTATTTTTAATTACAGATGTGTATATATCCATACACAGGGATCTATACATTTTTTTACAATAAAAAAGCAGACTGCAAAAATTCATTTCAAATGCAGTCTGCCTGTTTACTTATTTACTAGTATTTAATCAATCAACTCATCAATACCTGCACCTGGAGGTACAATGGGATATACTTTGTCATCAGGATGAATCTCACAATTAATTAGTACCGGCTCATTTGATTCAAGGGCATGACTAAGAACACTTTCTACCTGATCATTGTGATTTATACTGAAGGCTTTTATACCATAAGCCGCAGCCAGCTTTACAAAATCCACATCCTGCCCCAGCTCACTGTGGGAAAATCTCTTGCTGAAGAAAAGATCCTGCCACTGTCTTACCATACCCAATGAATGGTTGTTTAGCACCAGCTGGATAATGGGAATCTTATACCTAGATACTGTAGCCAATTCAGTAGAATTCATCTTAAAGCTGCCGTCACCAGCTACATTGATAACCTTCTTATCCTGTCTGCCAAGGGCAGCACCTATAGAAGCACCTAACCCATATCCCATGGTACCCAGTCCTCCTGAAGATATAAAGGTCCTGGGTTGAGAGAATTTATAAAACTGGGCAGCCCACATCTGGTTCTGACCTACCTCTGTGGACAGTATTGCCTGCCCTTTTGTCAGTTGGTACAGCTTTTCAATGATATACTGGGGACTTAGATTTCCATTAGTCTTGTAATTTAAAGGATAAGCCTTTTTCCATTCTTCAATCTGTCTGTTCCAGCCATTTTCCTTTTTCTCTTTTACTTTTTCATTAAAAATGTCTAGTATCTGGCCTACATCTCCACATACCTCTATATAAGTTTCCACATTTTTTCCTAGCTCTGCTGGATCTATATCCACATGGATGATCCTGGCCTTTGGCGCAAATTTTTCTACATTGCTTACCACCCTGTCGCTGAATCTTGCTCCCATAGCTATAATAAGATCACAGTTTGAAAAAGCATAGTTTGAATACCTGGTACCATGCATACCTACCATCCCCATGTAGTAGGGATGGTTTCCTGGAAATGCTCCCATTCCCATAAGGGAACAGCTCACAGGAGACTTTATCCTCTCTGCAAACTCAACAAGCTTATCATTGGCACCAGCTATATTTACTCCACCGCCTGCATATATAACAGGCCTTTCACTTTGGTTTATTGCCTCTATAGACCTGTTTATACTGTCATAGTCCAATTGATCCTGCTGGTTTACAGCCTTTTCCCCATTAATATCTGCTTTCTCAGGATAGTAGTCTATAACCGTTGTTTGGACATCCTTTGGAATATCTACTAACACAGGCCCTGGCCGCCCTGATCTGGCTATACTAAAGGCCTGCCTGATAATATGTGGCAGTTGATCTGCGTCCTTTACAATATAGTTATGCTTGGTTATGGGATTGGTTACTCCTGTTATATCTACCTCCTGAAAGGAATCCTTTCCTATCAATGAATTAGCTACCTGCCCTGTAAATACTACAATTGGTACTGAATCCATGTATGCAGTGGCAATACCCGTTACAGTATTGGTAGCTCCAGGCCCTGAGGTAACTATTACTACCCCTACCTTCCCTGTTGCTCTGGCATATCCATCTGCTGCATGGGTTGCACCTTGTTCATGAGCAGTTAAAATATGTCTTATGTCCTTAACATCGTATAGAGCATCGTAGATTGGCAGCACCGCTCCCCCTGGATAGCCAAAAATAGTATCAACGCCCTGTTCTCTTAGACATTCTACCAGCACTTGTGCACCTGTTAACTTCATCTTCTCGCCTCCTCATGGTTATTGATTTAAATTGCATAATATTAAAAAACCTTTCATCCGTATCTGGGACGAAAGGTTATACTTCGTGGTACCACCCAATTTCACCATTACTTTGCAGTAATGGCCTCAGCAAGGTACGGCCATCAGGCTTATACCTCCGAGCTGTAACGGGCCCTTTCCGATCAACCCTACTCAAAAGATTTCAGGTTGACAGCTCCGGGATGATCTTCAGAATAATCGTAGGTATCGACTTGCACCAACCGTCGACTCTCTGTAACCTAAACTGATAATTCCTACTCTTCCCCTCATAGCTTTTAATGTATATTTATGCACGATATAATTATTAGATATTGTATTATAAATATTGAAAAAAGGCAAGTATAATCTTTGTCTATTTTTTAACACATTTTATGAGGTACTAAATCTACTTTACCAGTTCTGCAATTGCATGAGCATAAATTTTTGCATTTAGAATCAAATCATCTATTTCTATATACTCATCCTTCTGGTGTGCCAGTTCAGCTTTTCCGGGAAATACTGCACCAAAGGCCACCCCTGTCTTTAAAGCTCTGGCATAGGTACCCCCTCCAATAGCCAAAGGTTCTACATCCTGCCCAGTCTGTTCCCTGTATACCCTGCTTAGGGTTTTTACCAGGAAATGATCCTTTGGTACATATAAGGGATGCTGACAGTGAATAACCCTTACTGCTATACCTGTATTGTTAAGTCTTTCCTCTATAGCAGATAAAATTTCCTCTGTGGTATATTTCACGGGGAAACGTATATCAATTATTGCACTACCCCTCTCCCTATCCACATCAATTACGCCCAGATTAAGAGTTAGACTGCCAGAAACATCATCAGAGTAGTTTATACCCAGTCCCTCACCTGTAGTATCATAGCCCATAAGCCTGTTAAGATCTGCTACAAATTTATCAATATCACTATCTCCCAGCTCTTTACTTGTGAGTAAATCCAGCATTTTTGATATAGCGTTTTGACCCTTGTCCGGCGTGCTGGCATGAGCGGATACCCCTTCTGTAGTTAAAGGCTCCTCTTGATCTTTTAGATAACAGGTGCAGCTGTCAGGTACCATATTTGCCCTGGATCCTCCCTTTATGCTCACAATGGAGGACTTGTCACTACTTAGACTATCAAATTTCTTATATAATTCTATATGAACAATTCCCTTTTCAGCATGGATTACAGGATAATTGGCATCAGGTGTTATGCCAAAATCAGGCATAGGCTGGTTCTTAAAGTAATAATCCATATCCTCCCAGCCACTTTCCTCATCTGTACCTAGAATAAGGCGAACTTTTTTATTGACCGGAACATCAGACTCCATTACAGCCTTCATGGCAAAGAGAGCTGCCATGGCCGGGCCCTTGTCATCAATGGCTCCCCTTCCATATATCTTATTATCATGGATCTCTCCACCAAAAGGAGGGTAGGTCCAGCCTTCACCCTCTGGAACTACATCCAGATGGGCTAATATGCCAAGGGTCTCGCTTCCCTGGCCAAATTCAATAAAGCCTGCGTATCCATCAACATTACCTACTAAAAATCCCAGTTCTTCACCTCTCTTGAGGGCATACACCAACGCCCTGTTGATTTCTTCGCCAAAAGGCATGCCTTCCTTAGGTTCTGCCTTCTTGCTAGGAATAGCTATTAGCTCCTGGGTGGATTTTATTAGCTTGTCCTTATAAATATCTATGATCTTGTTTAACATCACTTTTCTTCCTCCTCTTCTAGTATAAATCTCCTAAATCAAACCCTTTGCCTTCTACTTCTTTTGTGTCTATGATGGTTAAAAAAGCATTTTCATCAATGGCCCGAATAATATCTTTTACTTTTGATAGTTCTATAATTCGTACTACTATGTATATCAGTCTCTTTGGAGTATTGGTATAGGCTCCTTCCCCTTCCAAAAAGGTTACGCCTCTGCCCACCTTCTCCATAAGCTCTCTGGCTATTTCCTTAGAATGATCGGATATTACAATAACGGTTTTCTTGTGATTAAAGCCTTCCTGAAGGGTATCCATAGCCTTGCTGCTTACAAATATGGCAATCATGGTATACATGGCCAGCTCTATATCAAACATACATATAGCCATAGCTAATATTATAAAATTAAAAAGAGTAGTTACCAGCCCTATGCTTACTGAAAAATGTTTGTTTAAGATAACAGCTACGATGTCAGTACCACCTAAAGAGCCCCGATTTTTAATAATTATACCCGATCCAACGCCCAAAAAAAGTCCTCCGTATATGGCTGCTACCATAGGATTTTTAATGGGTAAAGTCCAGTTCTTTGTTAAGGCTACAAAAAATGATAAGCTAACTATACCTACTATACTAAGATAAACAAAACGTTTGCTTATTATCTTATATCCAGCTATAAACAAAGGTATGTTTAACAAAATTACCATTATGGAGATAGGGATTTTTAGGAAATATTCTATTATCATAGCAATTCCCGTAAGACCACCAGTAAGTAGGTTGTGGGGAATCAGTAGAGCGTTAATACCATAGGCATGAATAAAGCTGCCTATGAATATATATATCACTCTTTTCACCAAACTCGAATCAGTATTTTTTGGCATTCTTTTGTCGCCTCCTCAGTCTAAAACATACAAATTAAGCTGTTAATATTTTGTACCATCATAGAGCAAATAATTATAAGGCCAGTATATAAACCAATAAAGGCACAATGTATTTATTATATCACAGCTTTACCCTTTTAAAAACAGATGCAAAGGTTTATAATATAATATGAATTATTAAATAATACATAACTTAACTAAAGGAGGCCCCTAAATGGAGATTATTATAGCAAAAAATAAGGAAGATTTTGATAGGATAGCTGCTGATATTGTTAGCCAGCAAATAAAGGACAAGCCTGATAGCGTATTGGGACTGGCAACAGGCAGCACTCCCCTTGGACTTTATGCACAGTTAGTTGAAAGGAATAAAAAGGGTGAAATCGATTTCTCCAAGGTTAAAACCTTTAATCTGGATGAATATAAGGGACTAGCCAAAACTCACCCTCAAAGCTACTACTATTTTATGTTTAAAAACCTTTTTGGCAAGGTAAATATCCAGCCTGAAAATATCAACATCCCCAATGGCGAGGTAGAGGATGCTGAAAAAGAGTGCGAAGAATATGAAAAGAAAATAAAAGAGGCAGGAGGCATTGATTTACAGGTATTAGGGATCGGCCATAACGGTCATATTGGATTTAATGAGCCAGGCACTCCCTTTGATTCCATCACCAGTTTGATAGATCTTGATAAAAGAACCATAGAAGCTAATTCAAGATTTTTTGATTCCATTGATCAGGTTCCCCGTCAAGCTCTATCCATGGGTATTAAGACCATTATGCAGGCACGGAAGATCATTCTTATGATATCAGGTAAAGATAAGGCTGAAATTGCACAAAAGGCCATTAACGGCCCTATTACAACAGATGTTCCCGCTTCAGTACTTCAGCTTCATCCCTTTGTAACCGTAGTGCTGGATGAGGAAGCAGCTTCCCTTCTATAATTGATTCTATAATCGGCCATATTCATGAATAATATTTAATGGGCTATAGAATTGATTACAAGAATAATATTACACATACACAAAAAAGGTAGAGATTTTTCCCATCTCTACCTTTAAAACTTTATAAAAGAGTTTAACTATAAGAATATAGAAATATTACAGTGCTACCTATAGAATAACAATAAAATGATTACAGCTATCACAGCAAAAATAGCAAGAATAACGGGACCTATAACAGTAATGGCCGCAATCATTAAGGCTAAGAAATCAGTTGCCTCAAACTTTAGCTCTTTTTTGATTTGAGGATCTATTTCCTTTTTCTTTAGCATTTCTGCCAGCCTTTTAAACACAAAATTTCCCCTTTTTATTATATTTCTCCAGCGAAATGGCAGGCAACAGTATGACCTTTTTCCATTTCCCTGGTTTCAGGCACTTTCTCCCTGCATATATCCTTTGCGTAAGGACATCTGGTGTGGAAAGGACATCCCTTGGGCAGATTGACGTTGCTTGGTATTTCGCCCTTAATATTACCTATATCTGATTTCTTGTTAGGATCAGGTTTTGGTATAGCAGCCAACAATGCCTGAGTATAGGGATGCAGAGGGTTCTTGTATAAATCCTCCTTTGACGCCATTTCCACAATTGATCCTAGATACATTACACCTATCCTTTGACTAATGTGCTTTACAACACTTAAGTCGTGGGATATAAAGAGATAGGATAGCCCAAATCTGTCCTGTAGATCCATCATAAGATTTAGAATCTGGGATTGTATGGACACGTCAAGAGCAGATACCGGCTCGTCACATACTACAAATTTAGGATTAAGGGCCAAGGCTCTGGCAATTCCTATCCTCTGCCTTTGTCCTCCAGAAAACTGATGAGGATATCTATACATATGATAGGCGGACAATCCGCATATCTCCATTATTTCCTGTACCTTGTCTTCAAGATCCTTGCCCTTTTTAGCAATTTTGTGTTCTACCATAGCTTCTCCAATAATGGAAAATACATTCAGCCTTGGGTTCAAAGAACTGTAAGGATCCTGGAAAATAATCTGAAGTTCCTTTCTCAAGGGCTTCATCTTTTTATCAGAAAGCTCTAGAATATTTTGCTCTTTATATATAACCTCTCCAGCTGTAGCAGGATATAGGTTGATCATTGTTCTACCTAATGTAGACTTTCCACTACCTGACTCCCCTACCAGCCCCAAGGTTTCTCCTTCATAAATATCAAAGGAAACATCATTAACAGCATGCACAAAGGATCTGGGTTCAAATAGTTTGGTCTTCTTCACTGGAAAATGCTTGGTCAGATTCTTTACTTGTATTATAGCTTTATTACTCACTTCCCCGATCCTCCTTCTCTTTTTGATTCTCTTCTGTCACATCGCTATATAGGAAACATCTCACTTCATGATTTTCATTTACTCCGGTTATACCCGGCATATATTTTCTGCATTCCGGTCTTGCATACTCGCAACGTGGTGCAAAATAGCATCCATCAGGCAATTCCATAGGGTTAGGAACTACCCCTGGTATGGTATAGAGCCTGTCCTTTTCCTCATCCAAACTGGGAATAGAAGCCAGTAGTCCCTTGGTGTAAGGATGTTTGGGATTGGCAAAGAGTTCCTTTACTGGTGCTGTCTCTACTACCTTACCGGAATACATAACTATAACATAATCGGCCATCTGTGCCACAACCCCCAGATCGTGGGTTATCAGCAATATGGCAGTATTGGTCTTTTCTTTTAAATCATTCATCAGATGAAGTATTTGAGCCTGTATGGTTACATCAAGTGCAGTAGTTGGTTCATCAGCAATAAGCAGTTTTGGTCTACATGCCAGAGCCATAGCAATCATTACCCTCTGACGCATTCCACCGCTTAGCTGGTGGGGATAATCATTGGCAACCTCAGCTGCTCTGGGAATACCTACTAGCTCCAGCATCTCTATTGCCACTTTTCTGGCTTCATTTTTATCAAGCCCCTGATGCAGAATTATTGGCTCCAAAATCTGATCTGCAATCTTTTGCACTGGATTTAGCGAAGTCATGGGCTCCTGGAATATCATAGAGATTTCATTTCCTCTAATATGCCTTATCTCATCGTCATTCATATTTACAATATTTTTGCCCTCTAACAATATAGACCCGTCCACAATCTTTCCATTTTCATCTAATAGCTTTAGAATGGACATAGAAGTAATACTTTTACCACAGCCTGATTCTCCAACCAGTCCCACGGTTTGACCCTTCTCAATAGTGAAGGAAACTCCGTCAACAGCCTTAACTACTCCTTTATCAGTATAGAAGTATGTTTTCAGATCTTTTACTTCTAATAATTTGCTCATTTCTTCTCTCTCACCTACCTTATCTCCTTAGGATCAAAGGCATCTCTTAACCCTTCTCCTAAAAGATTTATGCTAACAACAGTTAAAATTATCAGTATTCCTGGTGGAATCCAAAGCCAGGGCAGACTACTAAACACTTTTATATCCCTTGCCCTCTCAATCATGTTACCCCATGTGGGTGTTGGCGGAATAACTCCTAATCCTAAGAAGGATAATGATGCCTCAGTCAAAATGGCTGAAGCCATCTCCAGCGTGGCAGTAACTATAATATAGGATAGGGTATTGGGCAATAAATGCTTAAAGATTTTTGATCTATTGGATAATCCCAGGGCAGTAGTAGCTACTATAAAGTCCTGTTCCCTAAGGGATAGTATTTGTCCTCTTACAAGACGGGCCAGTCCCGGCCATGATATAATAGCCAAAATAACCATTACCATGAACAGCTTTTGTTCACTGGGTACCCTCCACATGAGGGCGAAGGATAAGGTAATCATAATAGGCATAAAGGGCAGTGAATAGATAATTTCTGTAAATCTCATGAGAAAATTATCCACTCTTCCACCGTAAAAGCCCGAAATAGCCCCTACCGTAGCTCCAATAACTACGGTTATTAATGCTGTTATAAGTCCAATCAGTATAGATATCCTTCCACCATAAAACACCCTAAGGAGCACATCCCTGCCTTGTTCATCAGTACCTAGCCAATGCTTGGAAGAAGGAGGTAAATTCTTATTGGACAGCTCAAACTCACTTATTTTATAAGGTGATAAAATTGGAACAATAATTACCAATAAAACAATAGTAAGAAATATAATAGCGCCTGTAATAGCTACTTTATTTTTTCTAAACCTTTCCCAGGCTACTCTCCATGGACCCATGGCCTGAGAATCTTTACTTCTGCTTAAACTTTTTCTTGGCATTTGTCTACTTCTCCCTCCTTACTGCAATTTTACTCTCGGATCTACTATGGCATAGGATATATCTGCAAATAAATTACCTAAAATCATTAGAACTGCGTAAAAAGTATTTGCTCCCATTACCACCCAGATATCTCTGTTCATAACTGAGCTGTATAAAATGTTTCCAATCCCGGGCCAAACAAATACGGTTTCCAATAAAATAGAGCCGCCAAACAGTGATGGTATATACATACCCAGCAAGGTCACAATTGGGATCAATGCATTTCTAAAGGCATGACGGTATATAACCACCTTCTCTGATAGTCCCTTGGATCTGGCTGTGCGAATATAATCCTGATTTATTACATCAATAACACTGTTCCTAACATATCTGATCAGACCAGCAAGGCTCAATATAGTCAGTACCAGCGTTGGCAATAGCATATGTTGGGCAACATCGAAAATCTCCTCAAATATATTACTATAACCCAAAGCCGCCTTTAAAGGATCCCGCATACTGTTTATAGGTAGTCCAAAAGGAATAGCTATAAAGAATATTACCAGTAGTGCAAAGAAAAAGGAAGGCATTCCCACGCCCACTAAGGAAAAGACAGTCCAGAAATTATCAAACTTTCCGTACTTTTTAACAGCAGACTTTATACCAACGGGTATTGCAATGGCAAAAGCCAAAATAAAGGAAACAATATTTAATAGGAATGTATTCCAGATATAATCGCCTATTAATTCATTAACGGGCTTTCTAAACTGTATAGAACTCCCGAAATCTCCCTTTAATGTTCTTCCCAGCCAGTTTATATACTGGGTAACAGGTCCTTTGTCTAATCCTAATTCTGCTCTAATCCTCTCCTGCTGTTCTGGAGTCACTTTACTTCCCTGGCCCAGATAGGCGTTAACAGGATCCCCAGGCATTAGCTGAAGCAGAATAAACAGGATTATTGTAATAACTAGGATTACAGGAATTAAGCTCAAAAATCTCCTAGCTAGAAACCTTAGCATCTCATCACCTCTTTACAATTATTTCCATGTAGGTAACACATGAACGCCCTACCTAATTGCAGGGCGTCCATATGCTTTATACATCAAATGATTATTATTTATTATTCTTCAATATATGCTTCTTCTAAAGCTGCTACCCAATCAAACAATGAGTTAGTTTCAAAGTTCTTAAGTTTTTCATTATATAGATCAAAATATGTGTTAGCATATACAGGAATCTTTGGAACTTCTTCATTTAGGATTAAAGCAATTTCTTGATACAATGGTTTAGCTTTTTCAATATCAAAGATTGCCTTACCTTCATCAAAGAGTTGATCAACCCTGTCATTTCTGTATCTTGCTGTGTTATCTTTACCGCTTCCAATCTCTTTAGAATGGAATTCGGGATACAATTCATGAGGATCTGTTGTAGGAATACTGGTTGCCAGGAAGAATACGCTCCACTTATCCACGTTGTTATCAGAGTCGTAAATTACATAGTCAAGCATGGTATTAAATTCTAGATAAGCAACGTTTAGCTTGATCTTCAAGTTTTCTTCCCAGTCTCTTTGCCACATTGGAATCAGTGTAGCCAAGATATCATGATCAGGCATAGCTGCGATGTTAAGTTCTAGAACCTGGCCATCTTTTTCACGATATCCGCTAGATCCTACAGTCCAACCAGCCTCATCCAGAATGGATGCAGCTTTTTCCAGATCAAATTCATATTTATTTAATTTGCCAAGGAAATCATCATCTACTGCCCATGAAAGTTGGGAGTAGGGATGATACTGAACGTTGGCTAAAATATCACCAGATTTTTCATCCTTATAGTAGGACTCTACAAACTCATTTAGGTTAAAGCTGTAGTACAGTGCCTGACGTACTTTTACATCAGCAGTAGGCCCATACTCAGTGTTAAAGTTAATGTATCCATATCCGCTACGGGCATAGCTGTTTTCTTTTATAAAGCCTGTATCTCTTGCCTGGTTGATCTTTTCAGGCTCAATAACTCCTGGCAATAAATCTATACCCTTTGAAGTTAATTCAGTAATGTCAGTTGTCTGAGTAACAAATTTACATACAATGTTTTCAACCTTATATCCCTCTCCCTTGTATTTAGGGTTCTTCTTGAGAGAAGCAAATTGCTGCTCTTCATATTTATCCAGAACATAGGGGCCAGATCCTACAGGTGTAGTAGTAATGGCTGCTACTGGTTCGGTATTACCTGGCTCAAAATCAGCACCATAATAGTGTTTAGGCATAATTGCGAAAGCACAGTTTTTCAGGTTAACCCTTAGTGCTTCTTTAAAGTGGAATATTACCTTGTAATCACCGTCAGTTTCAACACCTTTAAACTCATCAGTTTCACCATTAACATATTCATCATAGCCCACTAGATCCTGTGCAACAGACCCATAACGTCCGGTATAGGAAGGATCAGAAAGGAGCATATAAGTAAATTTAACGTCTTCGGCTGTTAAGGGCTCTCCATCAGAGAATACAAGATCTTCTTTAAGCTCGAACACAATGGTTTTTCCATTTTCCTGCAACTCCCAGTCCTTTGCAGCATCAGGAACCCAATTATCATCCTTGTCTTTTTTAATTAGACTTTGGAATACCAGGTCAACTACATGTCCGTCATATGCGGATGAGTAGTATGCTGGATTAAAGTTACCTGACATTTCGGTTACACCTACTACCAGGGTTCCTCCCTTATCCCCGGATCCGCAAGCTGCAAGTAGGCCAACTAACAAAAATGCAACCAGCAATAATGAAATAAATTTCTTTTGCACTTTATTGCCTCCTTATATAAAATTTTTAAAAATTGCTAATGGTCATTATACCACCTTTTATACAAATTCACAAGGACAAATTTTAGTATATTTGCAAGGAATTGAATAAATTATTTCATTCATGTGTTAAGCAATATGACACAATCCCTTCAGTTCAATTTCTTGTGTGTTTTCTTTCATTTATTGAATATTAAGCCTGTTCAAAGGCTTATTTATAAACATACTATAATTTTGTATATTTATGCTAGGCTCTTTTTTGTCCTCCTTTTTTCTTTCTGCTTTTTTCTTGCAAGTTTCAATATTGATTCTTGCATTTTGGTTTGATTTACATTAATTGTGTATATTTGCTATGTATTATAATTTAATGTTTTCTTTTGATGAAAACTAAAATGATGATAATTATAATTTCATATATATTTTATATACATTTAAAAATGAAATAAAAAAATGTGCTATTGCTAATCAATTTTCAATAGCACATTTTTTATAAGTTAGATTGTAAAAATTGCACCTTTGTCCGCAGAGCTGACCAGTCGGGAATATCTGGCCAGATATCCAGTTTTTATCTTGGGCTCTGGGGCTGTCCAGCTTGCCCTTCTCTTATTAAACTCCTCATCACTAATCTTAACATCCAGCCTGCCATCAGGTATATTGATGGATATAATATCCCCCTCCTCAACCAAGGCTATAGGTCCACCCTCCATGGCTTCAGGTGAGATATGCCCGATAGAAGCACCTCTGGTAGCGCCGGAAAATCTGCCGTCTGTAAGCAGCGCTACATCCTTATCCAGACCCATACCGGCAATAGCCGATGTAGGGGACAGCATCTCCTTCATGCCCGGCCCTCCCTTGGGTCCTTCATAGCGTATAACTACAACATCGCCTTTTTGAATTTTTCCTCCTAATATGGCATCAAAAGCCTCTTCCTCTGAATTGAAAACTCTGGCAGGGCCTTCATGCACCATCATTTCTGGAGCTACTGCTGCTCTTTTGACCACCGCCCCATCAGGCGCTAAATTTCCCCGAAGCACCGCTATACCTCCGGTCTCACTATAAGGATTATCTATAGGGCGAATTACATCGTAATCCAAGACTCTTACCATTTCAATGTTTTCCCTTATTGCCTTACCAGTTACTGTCATCAAGTCCAGATTTATAAGTCCTTTCTTGGAAAGCTCTTTCATAACCGCCTGTACGCCTCCAGCTGCATACAGATCCTCTATATGATGATGGCCTGCCGGACTTAGTCTGCAAAGGTTTGGAGTTCTCATGCTCACCTCATTGATGATATCAAGATCAATTTTGATGCCCGCTTCGTGAGCGATTGCTGTCAGATGCAGTACTGAATTGGTAGAACATCCGAGAGCCATATCCACAGTGAGAGCATTCTCAAAGGCTTTTTCCGTCATAATATCTCGAGGACGTATATCCCTTTTAACCAAATCCAGAATCTTCATACCTGCTTTTTTGGCCAGCCTTACCCTTTCGGCAAATACAGCAGGAATAGTGCCATTACCAGGAAGACCCATGCCCAACACTTCAGTTAAGCAGTTCATGGAATTGGCGGTAAACATACCTGCACATGAGCCACAACTACGGCAAGCGTCCTCTTCTATTTGATAAAGCTCCTCTTCAGTCATCTTTCCAGCGCTAACGGCACCTACACCTTCAAACACTGAATTAAGATCCAGATCCTTCTTTCCCATTCTTCCCGCCAGCATAGGCCCTCCACTTATCACTATAGCAGGAATGTTTAGCCTGGCTGCAGCCATGAGCATGGCCGGAACAATCTTATCGCAATTAGGTATAAGCACCAGACCATCAAAACCGTGGGCCATTGCCATAGCCTCAATGCTATCTGCTATCAGCTCACGGGAGGCCAGGGAATAGTTCATACCCACATGGTTCATGGCAATACCGTCACATACCCCTATGGATGGAAACTCTATAGGAGTTCCTCCCGCCATCCTGATACCACTTTTAACCGCCTCGGCAATAGTGTCCAGATGTATATGGCCAGGAACTATTTCGTTTTGTGAGTTGACTACCCCTATAAGGGGCAGGGCCAGCTCTTCATTGGTATATCCCATGGCTTTAAATAAGGACCTATGGGGCGCCTTTTCATAACCTTTTTTTACTCTATCGCTTATCAACAGTTTTCCCTCCATTCCAATGACATATATCACTCAACTTCCGCTTTGGAACGTGGAGGACATTGTCTTTATCCTTGTAGTATTTTATACTGCCCTGTTCTTCTTCCCATACAGATTTTTCTGCAGGGTACCCAAGGGCTATAACTGAATCTATCTTTACATCATCACTAATATCCAATGCCTGCGCCAACTTATCCCGCTTTACAGACCCGAACCAACAGCTGCCGATCCCATAGCTCCAGGCCCCTAAAAGAATATTTTGAACCGCTGCTCCAACATCATGACCTGTAAAGGCCCCCGACTTGCCCGTTACCAATACAATTATGTAGGCAACAGGTTTTTCTCCTTCCTTGGGATTACCATGGGGAGCTATATATCCTGCCCAGGAAAGGGTGTCAAAGACCTGATCCAATAAATCTGGCTGGTCTACCACTATATATTCTAAAGGCTGTAGATTGGCAGCCGAAGGAGCAAGTCTTGCTCCATCGATCAAATCTGTCAGGATAGCTCTGTCTATCCTGTCCTGCTTGTATTTACGGATGGTCCTTCTTCCCTTGATAATATCCATGATATCCATGATTATTACCTCCATTTATATCTAATTAGTATCCACACTGGAATTTCTCTCCCAGGCTTTTAAAAAAGGATATGGGTTTATGGCCTTTTCTCCTGTGCCGGACCAGCTGTCTTTTTCATACATTCCAAAATGCAGATGAGGATCAAACTGCCCGGTAGTTCCTTCCTCACCATATCCACTATCTCCGGCATAGCCTATAACCTGGCCTTTTCGGACCCTGTTCCCTTCCTCCAAACCATCTTCATACTTGGAAAGATGGGCATAATAATAGTAGATGCCATCATCTCCCCTTATTCCAATACGCCATCCACCCAGCTCCAACCAACCTTTTTTCTCTACCACACCATCGCACACTGCAAGCAAAGGAGTTTCCATATCACACATGATATCTATACCTTCATGTCGCCGATCTCCGCCGTAGCTTCTTCCATCCCCAAAATCATTGGAGTAGTCATAATGATCTCCGGCTACTGGAAAGATCTTGCCCTCATAGACCTTGTTGATATACCGAAGGCTTTTTACTTCATGCTCAACTTTTTTTATAAAAGCAGAATCATTGTTATAATCCTTAAGCTTCTCTCCCAGCTCCTTTAAAGAGCTTATCCCCCTTAGGTGAAGGGCCAACTGTTCAGCTCTACCCGGACTAATCTCTTCCCTGGGTATCCCTTCGGCTTTATCTATAGCCATCAGGTAGTACCAAGGCACCCCATGGGCTGCCTCCACATCAAAGTACATCTCCAAATGCTGGGGGTCTATTTCAGCCAGGCTGTACCTATTATAAAAGCCATCTTGCTGGATTTTATTTAGGATGACTAAAACCACGAATATAATAAGAAGGGAAAGGAAGGGATAAAACCTTTTTCTGTTAATTCTATACCGCCTTCGTTGTTTAGTCACCCTTCTGTACCTGACACTTTGCACGACTATCACCTTCTAATAAACTTGAATCAACCTATCTAGTGATAGTCTATTACTTTTTTGATGGTATTACAATCCTTTTCCATATTTATCATTTATTTTATTTGACCGGCGATAAGATCCCCCATTTGTTGGGTTCCAATCTCCTTCATACCTGGCTGCATAATATCCCCGGTCCTATAGCCCATATCCAGCACCTTGGATACGGCATTTTCTATATCCTTTGCAGCATCCTCCATGCCTCCACTGTGTCTTAGCATCATTGCCACACTCATAATTGTAGCTATGGGGTTGGCCTTATCCTGTCCTGCTATATCAGGAGCTGATCCGTGTACAGGCTCATATAGGCCAGGATTTTCTTTGCCTAAGCTGGCAGAAGGCAGCATACCCAAAGATCCGGTAAGCATAGATGCCTCATCGCTTAAGATATCACCAAACATATTCTCCGTGACTATAACATCAAACTGTTTTGGATTTCGAATAAGCTGCATTGCAGCATTGTCTACATACATATGATTCAAGGTAACCTCTGGATAATCCTTGGCAACCCTGGTTACTACCTCTCGCCACAGCCTAGAGCTTTCCAAAACATTGGCCTTGTCAACAGAAGTTAACTTTTTATTCCGGTTCATAGCCAGTTCAAAAGCCACCCTTACAATTCTTTCTATCTCTTCCACACTGTATATCATTGTATCCCACGCCTTTTGGGCATCTCCTTCGCCAACCCTTTTCTTCTCCCCAAAATACAGGCCTCCGGTAAGCTCTCGAACCACCATGATATTAAGGCCATCTCCCAGCACCTCTTCCTTTAAGGTAGATGCATCCTTAAGTTGGGGGAAAAGAATGGCCGGACGAAGGTTTGCAAATACTCCTAGTGCCTTGCGAATACCTAGTAGCCCTGCTTCCGGACGTAGATGTCCAGGCAGGTTATCCCACTTTTCGCCTCCTACAGCTCCTAATAACACTGCATCGCTTTCCTTGCATACCTTAAGGGTTTCCTCAGGAAGAGGAACCCCGGTCTCATCTATAGCTATACCACCCATCAAAACTTCTTCGAAAGTGAATTCAACATTATATTTTTTGGAAACAGCATCCAATACCTTTAAGGCCTGATTTACTATTTCCGGACCTATCCCGTCACCGGGAATAAGCGCTATTTTCATACTTATTCACCCTTTTCCTTTACGTAGTTAACAAGTCCCCCTGCCTTCATTATTTCCTGCATAAACTCAGGAAAGGGAGTTCCCTGATAGGTTTTACCCTTGGTTATATTGGTTATTACACCAGTGTAAATATCTACAGATACCTGGTCTCCGTTCTCAATATCTTTAGCCGCTTCGGGACACTCCATTATTGGAAGCCCAATATTTATAGCATTACGATAAAAGATCCTGGCAAAGGTTTCAGCAATTACACAGGAAATACCTGCAGCCTTTATAACAGCCGGGGCGTGTTCCCTGGATGAACCGCATCCGAAGTTCTTTCCAGCCACCATAATATCCCCTGGCTTTACCTTGTTTACAAAATCCTTATCCAGATCCTCCATACAGTGAGCAGCCAGCTCCTCTATATTACTTGTATTTAGATATCTGGCAGGAATAATAACATCTGTATCTATATTGTCTCCGTATTTTATAACAGTTCCTTTCATTATTTTACTACCTCCTCGGGAGAAGAAATTTTACCAGTTATTGCCGATGCTGCCGCTACTGCAGGGCTGGCAAGATAAACTTCACTTTCAGGATGACCCATTCTACCCACAAAGTTCCTATTGGTTGTAGCCACTGCCCGCTCTCCAGCTGCCAGTATTCCCATATGTCCGCCCAGGCATGGGCCACAGGTAGGTGTACTTACAGCTGCACCCGCTTCAATAAAGATTTCTAAAAGCCCTTCTTTCATGGCTTGTAGATAGATCTTTTGAGTAGCTGGGAATATTATAGTTCTTACTCCTTTTTTGACCTTGTTGCCCTTTAAGATTTTTGCGGCAACTCTTAAATCTTCTATCCTTCCATTGGTGCAGGAACCTATAACAACCTGATCAACAGGTATATCTCCCACTTCATCAATAACCCGTGTATTTTCCGGCAGATGTGGAAAAGCCACAGTCGGTCTTAGAGTGGATAGATCGATCTCTATTTCCCGTGTATATTCCGCATCCTCATCAGCCTTATAAATGGTATATTCTTTGGTGGAATGCTCTTTCATATACTCTATGGTTTTTTCATCTACCTCAAAGATACCATTTTTTGCTCCAGCCTCAATAGCCATGTTGGCTATGGTAAACCTATCATCCATAGATAGGGATGCCACTCCAGGTCCTGTATATTCCATGGATTGATACAATGCTCCGTCTACTCCGATCATACCGATAATATGCAAAATGACATCCTTTCCGCTGACCCATTTGGGTAGACTTCCTTTAAGGACAAACTTTATAGCCTCAGGTACCTTAAACCAGGCTTTACCAATAGCCATACCGGCAGCCATGTCTGTACTGCCCACTCCTGTTGAAAAGGCTCCCAAAGCCCCATAGGTACAGGTATGAGAGTCAGCACCTATTACCACATCTCCGCTAACCACCAGACCTTTTTCAGGGATAAGGGCATGCTCTATTCCCATTTCCCCTACCTCAAAATAATTCTCTATTTCCTTTTCTCTGGCAAACTCCCGGATGAATTTGCACTGCTCAGCTGACTTTATATCTTTATTTGGGGTAAAGTGATCAGGCACTATAGCTACCTTGCTTCTATCAAATACCTCCTTCACCCCAACTTTTTGAAACTCCTTTATGGCAACAGGACTTGTTATATCGTTACCTAGCACCAGATCCAGATCGGCCATAATAAGCTGTCCGGCTTTCACCTTATCCAGTCCTGCATGTGCAGCCAATATTTTTTGTGTCATGGTCATTCCCACGGTTTCTCACTCCTTCTATGTTTATAAATTAATCCACTATACCTGTATCATGATAATCATTAACAATATTCACTTATAATTGCAGTTAGAACAAACTATTTTCCTTTAAATGAACGTCCTCGCTGATTTGGGAAAACTTGGGGTTAGTTTTCTCCAAATCAGCCATGAAGTGAACGTTCAGTGGCCTTATTAGCCATTAGACAACATTATCTATCTCTTCATTCTCTTCCTCGCTGCTGGCATTGCCATTTAAATACAGGAAGTATTCGATGGAGTCTACCAAGGCGTCCCAGCTGGCCTCGATAATGCTGGTGGACAGGCCAACTGTACCCCATACCCTTATACCGTCTGTAGACTCTATATGAACCCTTACCTTTGCAGCAGTTGCCTGAGTGGTATCCAGCACACGAACCTTATAATCCGTAAGCCGCATTCTCTTTAATTGGGGATAAAATATTTCCAAAGCTTTTCGCAGGGCTTTGTCCAAGGCATTTACCGGGCCATCTCCTTCAGCTGCTACCACCTCTTCTATACCATCTACCGCTACCTTTACTATGGCTGAGGCACTGTAATCATTTTGCCAATGTTCCTCACATAAAACCCTAAAATCCTTTACCTCAAAGAAAGTTTTGGCTTTGCCCAGTGCCCGTCTTATCATAAGTTCAAAGGAACTCTCGGCTCCCTCGAACTGGTATCCTTCATACTCCAGTTGTTTTAGCTTATCTATTATAAGCTTGGTTTCTTCGGACCCCTTATCCACCCAGGGGGCTATTTTTTGTATTCTCTTAAGGATGGTACTTCTGCCCGATACCTCGGACATTAGTATCCTGCGCTCGTTGCCTACCAGTTCCGGCGGTATATGCTCGAAGGAATGCTGATTTTTCTGCACTCCGTCTATATGCATACCGCCCTTGTGAGCAAAGGCACTGTTGCCAACATAGGGCTGCCTTTCATTATGAGGCAGATTGGCTATCTCGCTTATATAACGGCATGCCGCAGTTAGTTCTCTTAAGCCTTCATCCTTTATACATTTCTTACTCCTCTTTATCTGAAGGTTGGGGATTATTACCGATAAGTTGGCATTACCGCACCGCTCACCAAATCCATTGAAGGTACCCTGGACCTGGCGCACTCCCTGCTCTACTGCCACTATGGAGTTGGCATCGGCCATACCTCCATCGTTGTGGCAATGAATGCCTATAGGCACTGTAAACTCCCTTAGAACATGCTCTGTTATCTCGGTTATTTCAAAGGGGAAACAGCCCCCGTTGGTATCGCAGAGTACCAGCCAGTCGGCCCCTGCCTCTGCTGCTGTTCCCAGGGTCTTCATAGCATACTCCCTATTACCTTTATAACCGTCATAAAAATGTTCTGCATCAAATACTACTTCCTTGCCCTTGCTCTTTAAGAAGGAAATAGTATCGTATATCATTTTTAGGTTTTCTTCCAAGGATGTTCTGATTATATCAGTTACATGGAAATCCCAGCTCTTACCGAAGATTGCTACAACTGGTGTATCGGCTGTTAGCAGTGCCTTAACATTGGCATCATCCTCAGCCTTTATTCCAGGCCTTCTGGTGCTGCCAAATGCCGCCAGTTTTGCATGTTTCAGAGGTTTTTCCTTTATACTGTTAAAGAACTCCAAATCCTTTGGGTTGGAGCCAGGGTTTCCTGCCTCTATATAATCCACACCCAAAGCATCCAATCTCCTTGCAATTCTAAGCTTGTCATTTACAGTAAAGGATATGCCCTCTGCCTGGGCTCCATCTCTTAGGGTTGTATCGTATATAAATACCTTGCTCATATTTGCTGAATTCCCAATTTTACTCACTCCATTTCACTTTCATAAATCATTTTATTTATGGCATTAACATAGGCTCTTGCACTGGCCTCTATTACGTCTGTGCTTATGCCTCGACCTATAAAGACATCTCCGTTCCTGCCTATTTTTACCGTTACCTCTCCTAAAGCATCTTTTCCACTGGTTACTGCTCTTAGATAATAGTCTTTTAGGTTTACCTCTACTCCTGCTGCCCTATCTATAGCCTTAAAAGTTGCATCAATAGGTCCGTCACCACATGCCGCTTCCTGAATAACCCCATCATCCTTTTTGAGTTTTACCGTTGAAGTAGCTATGGTAGAGTTTCCGCTGGAGATATGGAAATACTCCAGGTCATAAATAGTAGGCACTTGGATAACCTTTTCTGTAAGGAGGGCTTCTATATCGCTGTCTGTAACATGCTTTTTCTTGTCAGCCAGATCCTTAAACTTTTCAAAGGCCTGGTTGACCTTGTCAGCATCCAAATGAGTGTATCCCAACTCCTTTAGCTTTTCCTCAAAGGCATGGCGTCCTGAATGCTTGCCCAGTACTATCTGGCTTTGTCTAAGTCCTATGGATTCCGGGGTCATAATCTCGTAGGTCTCTCTATTACTTAGTACCCCGTGCTGATGGATTCCTGATTCATGAGCAAAGGCATTGGCGCCTGTGATGGCCTTGTTGGGCTGAATGTGAACACCAGTCAGATGACTCACCAGCCTGCTGGTTCTATAGATTTCCTCAGTTACAATATCTGTATGACATCCATAAAAGTCCTTTCGGGTTTTTAATGCCATAACAATTTCCTCTAAAGCAGCATTACCTGCCCTCTCTCCCAGGCCATTGATGGTACATTCTACTTGAGTTGCACCATTTTGGACGGCAGCCAGAGAGTTGGATACTGCCATGCCCAGGTCATTATGGCAATGAACGCTTAAAACAACATCTTCTATTCCCTTAACGTTTTCTACTATGGATTTAATAAGGTTGCCAAACTCTCCGGGAGCACTGTACCCTACAGTATCGGGAATATTTATTACTGTTGCCCCTGCTTTTATAGCTGTTTCAATAACCTGGAATAAAAACTCCGGCCTGGTTCTGGACCCGTCCTCTGCAGAAAACTCAATATCATGGCATAAGGACTTGGCATAGGATACCATATCCCCAACCCGCTTTAATACCTCTTCAGGAGTCATCTTAAGCTTATACTCCATGTGAATATCCGAGGTAGCTAAAAAAGTATGGATACGGGGTCGGGCTGCATATTTTAGGGCTTCCCAGGCCCTGTCAATATCCTTTTTAACAGCCCTGGCCAGACCTACTATAACAGGCTTTCTGATGTTTTGAGCTATGGCTTTAACCGCTTCAAAATCACCCCTGGAAGCTATGGGGAAGCCGGCCTCTATGGCATCTACCCCCAATCTCTCCAGTTGAGCAGCAATCTCAACTTTTTCCTGGACATTAAGACTAATGCCAGGTGTTTGTTCGCCATCTCTTAAGGTTGTGTCGAAAATATATATTCTCTTTGACATAAAAATCTCCCTCTTTGATAAATATTCCACAATATTCCAAATCTTCTGGATTTAAAGGGTGTAGTTCTTATTTTTGGAAGTTAGAGGATGGACCAAACCCAGCCTCTAACCCCCTATCTCTTATTTATCCTCAATCCAGGGCATCATCTTTCTTAGCTCTTTACCTACTTTTTCTATTGGGTGTTCCTGTTCTTTCTTTCTAGTAGCTTTTAGAGATACCTGATTAGCCTGATTTTCCAGTATCCAGTTCTTTGCAAAGGTTCCGTTTTGAATTTCCTCTAATACCTTTTTCATCTCTTTTCGAGTATCTTCATTAATAATTCGTTTACCTACGGAATAATCACCGTATTCCGCTGTGTTACTAATGGAGTATCTCATAAAGGACAGACCACCCTGGTTCATAAGGTCTACGATTAGCTTCATTTCGTGGAGGCATTCAAAGTATGCGCTTTCAGGTTGATATCCTGCCTCTACCAGGGTCTCAAAGCCCGCTTTAATTAACTCAGAAACACCTCCGCACAGCACGGCCTGCTCACCAAACAGATCGGTTTCAGTCTCCTCCTTGAAAGTGGTCTCAAGAACTCCAGCTCTAGTTCCTCCAATACCCTTTGCATAAGCCAGGGCATAATCCTTGGCTCTTCCTGTATAATCCTGATGCACTGCTATGAGGCAGGGTACGCCCTTACCTTCTAGATATTGGCTTCTAACGGTGTGTCCAGGTCCCTTAGGAGCAACCATAAATACGTCTACATACTCAGGGGGCTGGATCTGACCAAAATGGATGTTAAATCCATGGGCAAAAATCAATCCCTTCCCTTCCTCAAGGTTAGGTTCTATACTCTCCTTATAGATAGCAGCCTGAGTTTCATCGGGAGTAAGTATCATAATATAGTCGGCCTCTTTAGCAGCCTGAGCAGTTTCCACTACCCTAAGCCCAGCCTCTTCAGCAGCCTGCCAGGACCTGCTGCCTTCATATAGGCCTACTCTGACATCGACACCGCTTTCCTTTAGATTTAGAGCATGGGCATGCCCCTGACTTCCAAAACCTATTACAGCTATCTTCTTACCTGTTAGCAACTCCAAATTAGCATCTTGATCATAATACATTATTGCCATTAAAACATCCTCCTCTATCCGTATCTTCATATTTTATCATTTTACTGCCCCTATCCAGGGCGATAGCGCCAGTGCGTACCATTTCTTTTATTTCATAATCATTTAACATATCCACCATTGCAGAAATTTTATCACTGTCTCCGGTTATTTCTACAATGAGGTAATCCCTTGCAATATCCACTATTTGTGCTCTAAATACGTTTATTATCTCAATAACCTCATGACGGCTTTTACGATCAGCCTTTACCTTTATAAGTGCCAACTCCCTGGTCACAGAATCCTGACCTATCTTGGATACCTTTATAACATCTATGAGTTTATTAAGCTGCTTGGTAACCTGCTCCACAGTATAATCGTCGCCTTCTACTACAATAGTAATCCTGGATATGCTGGGATCCTCGGTAATACCTACAGCTAAGCTGTAAATATTAAATCCCCTTCTGCTAAATAGTCCGGATACCTTGGACAATACTCCTGGATGGTTTTCAACCAGCACTGCTAATACGTGTTGTTTCATCATTATCCCTCCTCGAAACAGGAATTACATTTGCGGTAGGATCTATAACAAACTCTCCTATAATGGGGCCTTTGTATTCCAGAAGCTGCCTAATGCCCTCTAAAATGTTTTCCTCCTTTTCCACCCTAAAGGATTTGATACCGTAGGCATGAGCCAGCTTTACAAAATCCGGGTTGCCTTGCATAGCAGTTTGATAGTATCTTTCCTCATGAAGTTGCTGCTGAATCTCCCTAACCATGCCCAAATAGCCGTTGTTGAATATCATTATCTTTACCTCAGCCCTTTCCTGGACTATGGTGGCAAGCTCCCCAAGGCTCATCTGAAACCCTCCGTCTCCAACTATAAGGATTACTTCCTTATCCCTACATCCAAGCTTTGCCCCCAATGCGGCCGGCAATCCATAGCCCATGGTACCTAAACCACCTGATGTTAAAAAGGTTCTGGGCTTTCTGGTCTTGTAATATCTTGCTGCCCACATCTGATGCTGACCTACATCTGTAACCAGTACGGTATCTTCTGGTACCATATCCGACAACATCTTTATAATTTCCATGGGGTTAAGCCCTTGAGTACAGTGGCCTACACCTTCAGTTTTTGCCTTCCACTTCTTGACTGTAGACAGCCAGCCCCAATCCTGCCTGCTAATATTTTTCTTTAGCAGTTCTTTCAGAGTTGTTTTTATGTCCCCTACAATGGGAATGTCTATCTCTACGTTTTTACCTATTTCAGCCGGATCGATGTCCATATGAATTACCTTGGCTCTTTGTGCAAACTCCTGAGTCTTGCCAGTAGCCCTATCTCCCATCCTGGCACCTAAGAGGATTAGAAGATCGGCTTCAGATACTGCTCTATTGGCTGCATAAACCCCGTGCTGCCCTAAAAATCCCAGAGATAGTTCATGATCTCCTGGAAAGGCTCCTATCCCCATCAGGGTAGATGCCACAGGCGCCTTTATGGTTTCGGCCAGCTCAATTATCTCAGGGGTTGCGTTGCTGGAAATAGCACCGCCGCCTATGCATATTACCGGCCGGCTGCTCTCTAAGATAGCTTTTGCCATCCTCTTAATCTGACCCGGATGCCCTTCATATGTGGGCTTATAACCCCTTAACTTTACCTGATCAGGATATTTAAAATCTAATGTAGCCATAGATATATCCTTGGGTATATCGATAAGGACAGGGCCGGGACGGCCTGTGGATGCCAGATAAAAAGCTTCTTTAAAAATACGGGGTATATCATTAACATCCTTTACCAGATAACTGTATTTTGTAAAAGGCTCTGTTGCACCAGTGATGTCAGCCTCCTGAAAGACATCCCTGCCCACCATGGATAAGGGGACCTGGCCGGTAATGGCCACCATGGGGATGGAATCCATATAAGCCGTTGCAATTCCCGTTATCATGTTGGTGGCGCCGGGACCGGACGTTGCTATACATACTCCTACCTTGCCGGTAACACGGGCATATCCATTGGCTGCATGGGCAGCAGCCTGTTCATTGCGGACTAGTACGTGATGAATATCTGATCTATGAAGTGCATCGTATATATGTGTAACAGCTCCACCGGGATATCCGAATATCAGGTCTGCTCCTTCCAACTCTAAAGCCCTAACTACTGCCTCTGCTCCTGTCATCTTCATTGCTTTCCTACACCTCCTACCGTGCTACAATAAACAAAAAAATATATAAAAAAACCTTCCACCCCTTTTGCAGGGGCGAAAGGTTACTTTCGCGGTACCACCCAGCTTTATCTGTACCTCACGGCACAGGCCTCCACAGGTTCTATCAAACCCTGGTCTGTAACGTGACCTCACGTCAAGCTCTAATTGAGATATAGTCTCTTTCAAGCTTGCATCTCGGGAGTGAGCATACAATCCAACCGCCCGCCGGTTCGCACTACCCACCGGCTCACTGAAGATAGCCGTGATGGATCTTCTTTCTCCGTCATCGAATTTATGCTAAAGCCATTTTCCATTCTATCAATTTCTTTATAACTAGTAGCTATATTACAAGTTAAATTTCTATATAAGATGTATATTTACTAATTTTATTAGTTTTTTTATACATATAGGTTATAATAATGCCCGACAACAGACCCCTTCTTCAGAAGAAACCTGCCGCCGGGTCTTTATCACCCTTGATGTTTCGTTAAGCTTTCGCCTATGTATTCCTTCTTCTGATTCATCCGATTTTTGGATTTGCTAAATATAATAGCATCCCTAAATAATTTTGTCAACAACTTTTTTTATAATTTTTATTATTATTTTTTACAGAGTTACTCTTCCCTCTGTTTAATGATCTTTTTTACTCTTTTTTCAAAGGTTTCTCTGTCCAGCATTACAATACGTCCACACTTTAGACATTTCATCTTCATATCAGCGCCTACCCTGGTAACCTCCCATTGGCTGTTGCCGCAAGGATGCTTTTTTCTTGTTTCTATAATATCTCCTACAAAGAATTGCCTTGCCATGACAGACACCCCCTTAAGTTTCTTCTTTATCCAATATAACTACTTTTGGATAGGAAATCTGTATATTGTTCTGTTCAAAAGCCTCTTTAATAACCTTACGCAGCTCCCGTTCTATTCCCCAGTGCTTCATGGGAAGAGTTCTTGCCACCAGTCGCAAAGTCAAGCCCACATTATCCATTGAAGTAATTCCAAATACCTGTGGTTCCTCAACAATATCGGGGTTTTGAGCTGCATATTCCCTGCTAACCTTTTCCATTACTTTTATTGCCTTATCTATATCATTTTCGTAGGCTAAGTTTACATCTACAATAGCAGCAGAATTCTCTCTGGAATAATTGGTTACTACAGTTATCTGACCATTGGGTATAATATTTACATCCCCTTTAAATCCCCTTATCTTGGTAATACGCAGTCCAATCTCCTCTACTGTCCCTGTAATATCCTGGATTTTTATAACATCTCCTACTCCATATTGATCCTCGAAAATTATAAAAAAACCTGTAATAACGTCCTTTACCAGGCTTTGTGCACCAAAGCCTATAGCCAGACCTCCAATACCTGCCGTGGCTAAAATGGATGAGGTATTAACCCCAAGTTCTCCCAATATCATCAGGCCAGCCACAAAATAAACTGTATACCTTAATACACTTTTTGTCAAAGCCTTTAAGGTTTGATTCTTAGTCTTATTAGCAATTACCCTGGCACGGGCCTGACTGTCAAAAAAGCTCTTAATTAAAAAACTTCCCACACGAATTACTATATTTGCCACAAGACATATGAGAATTATTTTGATTATCTTTATACCTATAACCATATAATTATCTATAGTCCACTGATTAAACCAGTTAACCAGTTCTTCAAACATATACTACACACCCTCCTTTTCCCTTCTCCTTTTTGCAGCACTGACTAATCCCTCAAACAGTCCCAGCATTTTTTCATCCTTTTGCCACATTTTCTCCGGATGCCACTGAACTCCCACTGCAAAAGTATGAGACAGGGCTTCTATGCCTTCCACTACACCATCACCACACCAAGCTGTTGCCCTAAAACAAGATGCCAAATCCCTTATGGCCTGATGATGGAAGCTGTTGGTGCGAAGTTTTTTAACTCCTAGCATTCTGAAAAGCCTTGAGTTTAGGTCTAACTCCACCTCATGGCTACCATACCAGTCAGGTGCCAGCTGGCTGTGTTTTTGAAGCTGGCCAGCTATCCATTGGCTTTCCAGGTCCTGATATATGGTCCCCCCCATGGCAATATTCATCAGCTGTACTCCACGGCAGATCCCCAAAATAGGTATATCCCTTTCCATAGCCTGCCTGCACAGATTAATCTCCAGGCTGTCCCTGCATGGGTTTATAAATCCAAGCTTTATATGGGGTGCCTCACCAAAATATGCAGGTTCTACATCATTCCCGCCGGACAGCAAAAGGCCGTCAAGAAAAGCCAGAATCTTACAGGCATTCTCTTCATGAATATTAGGCATTAAAACAGGCAGTCCTCCAGCCTCAACAATGGCATCATAATATCCCCTATGAAGCTTGGTAGTTTGCTTTTCCATATCATAATCACAGGTTATCCCTATAAGGGGTCTTGTCATAAACACCATCTTCTTCCTCTATCTAATCTTCTATACTACTCAACAATTATAAAAACCATTATATTAGCGATTGATAAAATAATGCCTTCACTTATTTAGCTAAAAAAACTTGAAGCCAACCTTTAGTAGCAATTAGTTCTACTATGATTAATATTCTAAAACTTACTTATATATTTCTCAAGCTCCCAGGGTGTAACCTGTACCTTGTATTCATCCCACTCAATCCTTTTGGCTTCAACATAGCGTTTATAGATATGCTCACCAAGGGCTTCTTGGATTACCTTATCCTCCTTCAAAGCACGGATTGCATTGGCCAAATTACTGGGTAGTCGGGGAATATGCCCATCCTGTATTTCCTGCTCCGTTAGATCATAGATATTACAGTTAACAGGATCTGGTGGGAATATTTTGTTTTTGATTCCTTCCAGGCCGGCCTTTAAGGCTACTGCCAGTGCCAGGTATGGATTACAGGAAGGATCTGGACTCCTTAGTTCTACCCTGGTGCCCACACCCCTATTTGAGGGAATTCTAATTAAAGGGCTTCTGTTTTGACCTGACCAGGCAATGTAGACCGGCGCCTCATAACCAGAAACCAGCCTTTTATAGGAATTAACCAAAGGATTGGTTATTGCAGTAATAGCAGAAGCATGTTTCATTAACCCGCCAATGTAATAGAGGGCTATGTCGCTAAGCCCCATTTCACCCTCTGGATCGTAGAATACATTTTGCCCGTTACAGAACAGGGACTGATTAAGGTGCATACCCGAGCCTGCTATTCCATACACCGGTTTGGGCATAAAGGTGGCATGCAGCCCATGCCTTTGTGCTATAAATCTTACCACCATTTTAAAGGTCATAACATTGTCGGCAGTGGTCAATGCATCATCATATTTAAAGTCAATCTCATGCTGCCCGGGTGCCAGCTCGTGGTGGGAAGCCTCGATTTCAAAACCCATCTGCTCTAAGGTCAGGCACATCTCCTGGCGGGCACTTTCACCCCGGTCCACAGGGGCTAAATCAAAGTAGCCTGCATTATCGTGGGTATTGGTTGTAGGTTTACCATCTTTATCTATATGGAATAAAAAGAATTCCGCTTCTGGCCCCACATACATTTTATAGCCCATATCCTCCGCTTCCTTCAATACCCGTTTTAAAGTGTTTCTGGGACAACCCTCAAAAGGGGTACCATCAGCATTATATACATCACAAATAAGGCGAGCCACTTTACTCTCTTCATTGCTCCAGGGAAATATTACAAAGGAGTTTGGGTCCGGGTGCAGATACATATCCGATTCCTCAATCCTGACAAAACCCTCAATAGAAGACCCATCAAACATCATTTGGTTATCTAAGGCCTTGTCCAGCTGCTGAACTGTAATGGCCACATTCTTCATAGTACCAAATATATCCGTAAATTGAAGTCGTATAAATTTTACCTTTTCCTCTTTGCATATCCTTTTTATATCTTCCCTAGTGTATTTGGACATCCATTAATCCTCCTCTATGACGCTACTTCCTCTTTTCATTTTACTAAAAGATTTAATATTTTTAGACATTATATCATAGATTTACCTCTTTGGCTTATATATTTTAATTGCTTGTGATAGTTGTCTATATAGTTATAATAGCCATATCTTTAAACCAGTACAATAAGTAAAGCGATAGGAATATCCTATCGCCTTATTATATTAATAATTATATACTATTATGTCAGCTTGTCTATTACAGTTTCAATTTACCTTCATTGATCTCCCTTATAATCTTGGGGTCAATCTTGGGTTTGCGATCATAGGTTAGCAACCCATTGATCTCCTGTTCCACATCTGTCAACTGGGTATAGCAGAACCCCTGAATAAGTTCAGATTCCAGTATGGCGGATACCACCTCATAGTATCTTTTAGCATAGTCCTCATCGGAATCAGCACTGGAATAGCCCCAGCCCTCCCAGTCACCTTTCTTGTAGGATATTCCACCAAACTCTGTAACCAGAATTGGCTGACCCTCATACTTCCAGCCCTGGGCAAACATTCGTTTGCCAGCAGGCATGCAATCGAGTATGCTTTCAAGACTTTCAAATCTCTTTTTAAGAACTTCTTTATCAGGACAGTAGTCATGTATTGTAAGAAGATCAGTACAGGTATGCTCCCAGCCGTCATTTGAAATAACCGGCCTGCTCTGATCCAGGGCCTTGGTTAAATAAACCAAAGCAGCATTGAAGCTCTGCTCATCCTTTTTGATTAAGATGTTAGGCACACCCCAGGACTCATTAAAAGGTGTCCAGGCTACTATGCAGGGATGATTGTAGTCCCTAAAGACCTCTTCCAACCATTCATTGGTTAAACGCCTAACCCCCCGGCGGGAATATACATAGTTGGCTGCTATTTCACCCCATACTAAAAATCCTAATTTGTCTGCCCAATATAAATACCTGGGATCCTCTATTTTCTGATGTTTCCGGGCTCCGTTAAAGCCCATCTCTTTTGCCAAACAAATATCGGTTATAAAAGCCTCATCATTAGGTGCAGTTAAAAGGGAATCCTCCCAGTATCCCTGGTCTAAAACCAGTTTCTGATAATAAGGCCTGTTGTTTAGCATAAACTTGCCATCCACAATAGAAACCTTTCGCATACCAAAATATGAGTGTACTTCGTCTATGACCTTGTCTTGTTGGCAAATATAGAATTTTATATCAAATAGCCTGGGATTTTCGGGGGTCCACTGTATTGACTCCTGAAAGCCCTTTTTAACCAGAGCCTGCTGATCTATAACAGCTCTAAAGGCACCTCTGTTTCTAACCTCTGAAACGGTGTATTCAGCCAGGTCTACTCCCTCCAGGCTTATTACGGCCTTTAGGTTCTTGCCCTCCATATCCCCGTCTATCTCATATTCTATATCTAAGGCCTTATGGTCTAGATCCGGAGTCATCCAGACCTTATGTAGATAGGTATGGGCTACAGCTTCAATCCAAACCGTCTGCCAGATTCCTGTGGTTCTGGTATAAAAGATTCCATAAGACTTTTCTTTCCAATACTGCTTGCCCCGAGGCATTTCCAGATCCAGGGCATCGTCTTTTGCCCTTACTATGATTTCATTTTCTTTATCCTTTACTACCTGGGTAATTTCCACCTGGAATCCTACATGTCCCCCTATATGACTGGTCACATGTTCCCCATTAACCCATACATCGCATTCATAGTCCACTGCACCAAAATGGAGTATTATCCTCTTACCCTTCATATGATCAGGCAGGTCGAAATACCTGCGATACCAAACTACATCATGGAAATCCTGGATATCGATTCCTGACAGTTTTGTCTGGTATGCATAGGGAACCATAATCTTCATGTCAAAAGTATCTGTGTCAAAGGAAAAGTCCCACTGCCCATTTAGATTTAACCAGCTGTCCTCTCTCATAAACTGTGGCCTTGGGTATTCTGGTCTAGGTATATTGCTCATTTTACCACTCCTTGTATAATTATTTTATTTGCTTACCCCTACAAAAGACCATTTGGCCCTTTATATCATCATCTATAACTACCAGATCCGCCCTCTTGCCAACCTCTATGGAACCTATTTTATCATCCAGCCCCAAGAGTCTGGCGGGATTGATGGAGGCCATAGCTACTGCATCCTCCAGGCTAACTCCTGCAAGTTTTACTACGTTTCTAACCCCATCCATAAGGTTTATGATACTTCCTGCAATGGTTCCGTCTTCCTGCTTGGCTACACCGTCCCTTATATATATCTTAAAGCCGCCAAAATCGTACTCCCCGCTTTCCAGACCTGCAGCATGCATAGAATCTGTAACCAGTATTACCTTGTCATAACCCTTGGCTTTAATTACCATCTTTACTACAGCTGGATGGATATGAATTCCATCAGAAATAACTTCTACCAGAGCATCACTGACAAGGGCGCCTCCCACTGTTCCCGGCTCTCTATGGTGAATACCCCTCATAGCATTAAACAGATGAGTAAAAATAGATGCACCGGCGTCTATAGCCTTTAAAGTTGTCTCATAGTCGCCATCAGTATGGCCTATTCCCACAGTACCCCCGTTTTTAGTTACATATTGAATAAACTCCAGTCCTCCCTCTATTTCCGGAGCTACAGTTAAGTGTATTTTTAGATCTCCTAATATTTCACTGTAATCATCAAAATCAGATCTTTGGGGCGTAGTGATCCAGTCTGGGTCATGAGCTCCTTTTCTTTTGGAGTTTATAAAAGGTCCTTCTATATGAACTCCTTCTATGGAAGCACCATCCCACTCCTCCATATCCTTTGCCTGACGAATATTCCTTAAAATTTCCTTTACCTGCTCTCTTCCTGTGGTAATAGTAGTGGGCAGGAAGGAGGTTACCCCGTTTTTGGAATAAAATTTGGTAAGTTCCCGTATTTGATCTGGAGTTGATACGCTAACATCATAGCCTATGGCGCCATGGGTATGTATATCCACAAGTCCAGGAATTACCCTTTTGCCCTCTAGGTCTACAATTTGGGCTTTCTCCCCATCTTTTTTATGACAGCAGGGGGATTCCCCTTTGTTTACTATGCACTTTATAGTATCACCTTCAATACATATATCTCCCTCTACAAACTTCCCTTCAGGTGATAGATATAATCCATTTCTTAATATAATCATTTTTACCTCCTCATTCTAATGCTTCTTTGACTACGGGCAGACTAAAGGATATGGTTGTACCATATCCTGGACTGCTTTCAGCCCATATTCTGCCTCCGTGATCCTCAATTATACTTTTACATATAGCTAAACCTAAACCAGATCCCCCATAATTTCTGGACCTGGACTTCTCTCCTCTGTAGAAGAGATCAAAGATATAGGGCAGATCCCTTTCATCGATACCCATACCATTATCCTTTATGGATACTATTAACTCATCCTTGTTTGATACTGCAGACACCCTTATCTGGCCATCACTGCCCACATACCGGGAGGCGTTCTGCATTATATTATCCATTACCTGGGCAATTCTTTTTACATCTGCCTTTACGGGTACTGATGCAAAAGGATCATCCTTGGTAATCCCAACATGGCTGTCCTTCCAGTCCAATGATATGTAATGAAGCATTTCCTCCAGCATTGCCTTGCTGTCTACTATTTCAAAGTCCATCTTCAGCCTTCCCAGATCCATTTGTGAAAACTGAAAAAGGTCATCTATCAGGGCGTCTAACCTATTGGTCTTATCCTGAATAACCTGCAGATAGCGCTTAAATTGGGCCTCATCTGTGGCTATTCCATCCTGCAAAGCTTCTACATATCCCTTTATGGAGGATATGGGGGTGCGCAAGTCATGGGAGATTATCCCTATCATCTCCTTGCGCTGTCTTTCAGCCTCCATTTGCTTTTCCAAGGATATTTTCAGTTTATCCCTCATGGTGTCAAAGGCCTGACAAAAGCGGCCCAACTCATCATTCTTTTTATATTTTATAGTAAAATCCAGATTACCCTCAGCTATACTTTCAGTTGCCTTGTTTAACTCTTTGAGTGGGACCAGGATACTTCTGGATATAGTTCGGGACAGTATAGAAATAAATAAGATTAGGGTTGCCAGCCCAAAAATATAGCTGCCGCTAAAATGATATACCACCTTTCGTGCTACATCTGCAGGCATTAGGTTAATATCATAATCTATTACTACCCTTCCAACTACCTCCTGACCCTTTTTTATGTCGGTAGAATAGGAATATTGGGTCAGGCTAAAAATACTTGTATCCGGTGCCAGGGATTCATCCATAGAATTATGCCACAGATCCGATGAGTCATATAGAATGTTGGCCATGGAATCCATGACCCTTACCCGGCCATCAAACTCGTCTGCGATTGGCTTTATTATACTATCAAAAGTTTCATAGTCTTCTATTTTGTCAAAATTGTCCTCCACTTCCTCGATAACTCTTTGAAAGCTTTTGTTTAAACTGTTAAACTTGACTATATCCGGATCGCGATTGAGCTTACTGATCATCACATTCATCATAATAAAGGTATTTACGATAGGTCCTAAGACTACCAGTGCAAAGGCAACAACCAGTTTTGTACGTATTCCCAGTTGCATGATTATTCACCTACAAATTTATAGCCTACTCCCCAGATGGTCTGGATATACTGAGGATTAGATGGATCTTCTTCAAGTTTTTCCCTGAGTTTTCTTATATGAACTGCAACGGTATTTATATCCCCATAGCTTTGGTAGCCCCACACATGATCAAAAATCTCATCTCTGGTTAGAACCTTGTTTGGATTCATGGCTAAAAATTTAAGCACTTCAAACTCTTTGGCTGACAAAAGAATCTCCTTGCCTCTAATAATAACGCTATGACTGTCTATATCTATGGTAAGATTTTTAAAGGTTAGTCTGTCCTTTTTATCCCCTGTGTTGGTCATCTCATAATAGCGCCTGAAATGGGCTTTGACTCTTGCTACCATTTCCTTAGGGCTAAAGGGCTTGGTGATATAATCATCTGCACCTAGACCCAGACCCTGGACCTTGTCTTCATCGCTTTTCTTGGCACTTAACATTAGAATGGGTATGTTGCACTCCCGCCTTATGCATCTGCATACCTCCATACCATTAATCTTTGGCAGCATAATATCCAAAATAGCCATATCTGGCTTATGCTTTTGCCAGCATTCTATTGCCTCTTGCCCATCAAAGGCCAGTATAACCTGATAACCTGCGGCTTCAAGATAATCTCTAACTAGTTCTGCTATTTCTTTTTCGTCATCCACCACCAGTATCTTTTCTTTCATTTTTATCTCTTATCCCTTCTAGCACATTATATCCTTAACTTTCTCTTAGAAATCTCTCAGCCAGTTTTTGTACCTGCTCACTGCCTACATCCTCTTGTCCATATCTCATTTTATCATATATACTGGTTAAATCATCTATTTTTTCATCCTTCTCCCTAATCCAGTTTTGAATGTCTTCACCGGTCTCTCTGGGGGTCAGATAAGCCCTGTAGGTGTACCCTGCCTTCATAGATCTTAAAATCAAGTTACGATATAAGAACCTTATCCTTTCATAGTTACTATTAAGGTCCTCCCATCTAGGCTCCCTTTCCATCAGGCCCTTAATCCATTTTTGAAACCTATCCATATAATCTCTGCCTATTTCAGTAAAGCCCATAAGGCTTTCCTTTTCATCGATATAGCCTGTTTCCTCCTGAAAAGATAATCTGTCCTTTAATAGGTTCTTTAAGTAATTATAAAGCTTTCTGCCCAGCTTATAAAGAGCTACAAACCACAGCACCAGCAGAGCAATTAGAATAATGGCGGCAAGGATCATGGCCACCTTTTCCAGGATCTTGAATATCCAGTGGGCCTCTTCCGCTTTTTGGCGTAGCATCTCCATGGGCTCCCGATCAATAGACTGACCTTGATTAGCCATATCCTGATACATTAGTTCAGCCAAATAGTTCAGAAAGCGCACAATCAGGTTTATTAATCCCTTAACAAGTCTGGCTGTCCCCTCCCTTAGCCTATCAAAATAACTAACAAGTGTAACCAGAGCCAGGTTTAAGATGACTAAAACCCTGTTGTTTTTTAGGATAATAGAAGAAATAACCGGTGTCTTTTCCCTGTCTGGAAGGGAGGCAGTCTTTAACTGCTCAGAATTTATTGTAAACAGGGCCATAATCATATAAGCCAGGCCTGACCATGTAATATAGATAAAGTATGGCTTGAAGACAGGAACAAAACTGTAGATGGCCCCTCCCACCAGATAGACAATTAAGCCTATCCACATAGCAGTGCCAGGAAACATCTGAACCCAGGACATACCAGAAAAACGGATGCCCCTGTCCAATATTATAAAACCAAAAACAATTATAAGAACCTTAAGGAATATATTATGCCCTATAAACCAGGCTAATAGTAAAGTTATCAACAACTCGCTAACAAAATGTGTATATCTTGGCTTTTTTAGCAGGAATATGCCCAGTATGAGTCCTATTAGATAGAGGATGACAAGACTTGATATCCAAACCCATATATCCTGGGGAATGATCAGGATACCTATGGTGAAAATAACAGGAAAAAAAGCTACTAGTTCCATTATCCCTTGAATCCACTTTATCAAAACCCTACCAATACCTAATCTTTTATCCTTCATGGCTGACACCTGCCTTGTGAGTATCCTCTAACCACAATATCTCAACGGAGTTTCCCATATCCTCCAACTGCTTTATCTGGTTTTGCATGCGTTCTGAAACATGGGTGGTTATAAACAGATAATCCACAGCTCCCGATACGGCCGCCGAAGCACTATATTTTATATCCTCCTCTATGAAAGTATAGAAGGTAACACTTCGATCTATAACCAGTTTAGCCATGGTATCCAGCAGCAGGATCAATTGTTCCTCTCCTCCCCGGGGAAGAATCCGTACCGACTCCTCGGGTTGATCTATCACATATCCATTAGTACCAAATCCCGTATCTATTCCCTGGGCAATTGCATGATTAACTATGGATGCAGCATAGGAAATCCCTTTTTCTATTAGCTCAGGATCAGTGATGGGACCCCACATATCCTCCCTTACATCCATATTAAGATATATCATTATTCTAGGGTCGGCTGTATAATCTCTTTTATGGACCTGAAGATTCCCAGTACGGGCTGTAGCCTTCCAGTTTATGCTATTTAAAGGATCCCCAGCAGTATATTCCCGTACTCCTGCATACATAAAGGGATCATCTATTATCCATCTCTTGACTACAACGTCCCCCATCCAACTTCGGGAAAGAAAGGGTATTTCATCAAGGTTAACCAACTTTGGATAAACCAGAATCTGGGCATCCAACTCATATACCTTTGTTGCATCTTGAAAACCAAACAAGTCACCACAGGTCAAAGCAGCAGAGTTTAATCTGTAACAGCCCCTTTTTTTACATTTTACCTGATGCCTTCGATTAATTGCTGTATAGGGCATAAGGCTAAAGAGACTTTTGTGAAACTGCTCATGTTTTATATCTAAATTAAACTGTTTTTTGAATTCAAGGTTCTGACTAATCTTGGACTCAATCCTCAGCCAGGGCACAGGGAGTAATTTTCGGTTGCTGATTCTTTCAACCATCTCTATCTCCTCTCCCTCAAAAGCCCTGGAAACACTGAAAAACCTGTTATAGGTTATGCCTTTTAACATCCACTTCCTGGCTACCCAGGCTTGAACTATTATTGTAATCAGGGCAACAAAGATCATCCAGTGTATTTTCATAGTTGAGCCTCTTGCTGTGATGGAATGTCTTCTGAAGGCACTGGTACAGCCTTTAGAATCTGTTCTATTACTGCATCCAACTGTCCTTCTCTTTTACCCATAACATTACGCAGTATAATTCTATGGCCTAACACCGGCCTTGCCATCTCCTTGATATCGTCAGGAGAAACAAAATCTCTGCCCCGCAATATAGCACAAACCTGAGCAGCTTTGAGTAAAGCCTGGCTTCCTCGTGGACTGACCCCTAAGATTACCTCGCCGTGCTGCCTGGTCATTTCTACTATTCTGACAATATAGCGTAACATATCATCGCTTACATAAACCTTGGAATAGCTTTGCTGAGCTTCAATTATCTCCTCTTTGGTAGCAACAGGCCCTATCTCTGCCAGGGGGTTTCTTTCCTTAAACCTTCTGAGAATCTCTATACCTTCATCTGTATCTGGATATCCCATATCTACCTTTATCAAAAATCTGTCCAGCTGAGCCTCTGGCAGGGGAAACGTACCCTGGGTCTCTACAGGATTTTGCGTAGCTATAACCATAAAGGGCTGATCTAACAGCCTGGTCTGTCCATCGACGGTTACCTGTCTTTCTTCCATACATTCTAATAGACTGGACTGGGTTCTGGGAGTAGCTCTGTTTATTTCATCAGCCAGCAATATATTAGTAAAAATTGGGCCTGGTCGAAATTCAAACTCTCCTGCCTTCTGGTTATAATAATTTATACCACTTAGATCGCTTGGTAATAGGTCGGGTGTGAACTGTACTCTTTTAAAGGAACAGTCCAGGGATTTGGCTAAAGACTTGGCCAGCATGGTCTTTCCTGTTCCGGGTACATCCTCTAGTAATACATGCCCAGAAGAAATCAGGGAGATAAGAAGATGTTCAATGACTAAATCCTTACCTACAATAACCTGTTTTATATTTTCTTTTATTCTGTTGGCTACATCTCTAATTCTTCCTAACTCCATTCGACTACCTCATTTCATAAAAATTATATTATCAATTGGCTATATAGAATATATTCTTTATAACTATTTAAATCCCTTTTATGATTCTGGTTTTTTCATCAGTTTTCCCTACCCTCTTTCTAAAAAATGTATTATACTAATATTTGTAATACTCATATTTGTAATTCTTAAATGCCTTCTTTACTAGCCCGTATGTTATAGTTATACTAGTTACTAAATGAACAAAATTTTATTTGTGAGGTCTAATATGAATAAGGAAAGTGTACAATACCGAATTCCCTTATATTATTTAGTCACCAGCCTATTTTGGTTTTCACTTTATTCCTACGTGCCTAACTTATCCATCTATGCTGAAAATTTAGGAGCTTCACACAAGCTGATAGGTCTTATTCTAAGTTCCTATGGCTTTACTCAAATGGTTCTTAGAATACCCTTGGGTATTTATTCAGATTCCATTAACAGGCGTAAGATTTTTATTCTCCTAGGAATTTTATCTTCCTTAATAAGTGCTCTGGGTATGGGCTTATTTCAAAACCCCTGGGCACTGCTAATTTTTAGAGGTTTAAGCGGTGTAGCTGCCGCAGCATGGGTTCCCTTTACTGTGCTTTTTTCCAGCTATTTTTCTTCTGAAGATTCTTCCAGGGCAATGGGCTATATTAACTCTTTCAATGTACTGGGACAAATGATAGCCATGCTTTTGGGAGGAATATTGGCAGAAAAACTATCTTCCCAAGCCCCTTTTTATTTGGCTGCTGGCGTTGGTGTACTAGCCCTGGTTTTAGGTACTGGAATTATCGAAAAACAGGAAAAAAGAGAGCCCATGAAAATCAGGGAGCTGCTTTTGGTAGGAAGGGAAAAACAACTTCTAATTCCCTCAGGCTTAGCTGTTTTGGTGCAGCTCATTACCTTTGCATCGGTTTACGGTTTTACTCCTATAGCCGCACAAAATATAGGAGCCAACGAAATGCAAACTGGTCTTTTAACTACCTTGTCTACACTGCCAGGAATTTTTGCATCGGCTCTAAGTGGTTCAGTCTTTACAAAAAAGTTTGGAGAGAGAAAAACACTGACCTTTGGTTTCTTAGCCCTCGCTTTATCCTGTGCTGTTATACCCAGTATAAACAGTATCAAGATCCTATACCTTTCTCAGATGGTAGGAGGCTTTGCCAGAGGAGCTATATTCTCTTTATTAATGAGCCTTAGCATACAGTCTGTTGAACCTCATAAACGTGCTACCGCCATGGGTTTTTTCCAGGCTATATATGGATTAGGCATGTTTATAGGCCCCATACTGGTAGGTGTTATTAGCGATTTGGTAGGTCTTTCATGGGGATTTTGGATAGTAGGTCTGATGGGAGCTTTAGGATCACTGTTAGCCTTTATACTAATTGACTAAAAACCAAAAGTTACACATGTCCACTATCTTGTCCTTTTATGCTATATATGTTAAACTTAGATACGTAAATTTATATACTAATAGATGTATATTTGTCTATTTAAATGTATTTATTACTTACAATATATCTGATAGATACTTGTTATAAATTGATAAGTTCTATTTTGCCTTTTACAATACTTTTTGAGAGGAATGTACATGATGAGAAAGTGGTTCTCTATTTTTTTAATAATCATCCTATCCCTTATTCCGGCTGTTTCCTTTGCAGCACCAGTTCCCCTGGAAGCACAGGGTAAAAAAAGTGTATATGTTGCTGATGAAAGTCAGGTAGAACTGGTTACCTTTAATATTTTCTTTAGGGTAAGAACAGGTTTTTCTTCTGTTAATACCTATACAGTCTTAAAAAATCTTAATCAGGATGAGCCTGTTACCTTCACCATGGGAATGCCTGTACAATTAGATAATATAAGTAAAATTCGGGATTTAACTGTGGTTGCAGATGGTAAAACTGTTAAAGTTTATCAAAGGTCTACAGCAAAAAATCCGCCAGTAGATAAAGAAATCCATATAGGTAATTGGTATGTTTGGGATGTAGCTTTAGAGCCAGGTGAATCCAAAGTGGTTGAGTCCTCCTTTTCTTTCGATAATAAACTGGAATTGGATGGAACAGAAACCATTACATTCCCACTTACTCTATTAGAGCATTGGCCCAATAACATTAAAAATATCCAGATAATCGCTGATACAGACTTTTATGGACCCTATGCCTTTGATCCTGCGCCCAGCATAGCACCTGTTGATTATCATGATGGCGGCAGGCTGGTTTTTAGTCTGGACAATATCAGTTCTAAGTTATCGGATTTTGAATTATCCTTCAAGCCCATGGATGTGGTTATAACCAGGTATATTGAATCTATTTTTGAGTCAGACAATGAAATTAAAAATATAGTGCAAAACTATAGAAATGGCAGCTATCATCAAACCGTGTCCTTAATTCATGAATATCTTTCAAAAACTGAAGGCAATGCTGTTATACCTGAACTTAAATATTTAGAAGCCCTTTGTTATCAATATCTATATGACATGGAAAAGGCTTTAAATCTCTTTAATCAACTGGAGCCTAATCCCGGATTTGGAGAAAGTCTATCCTCTGCTATTAAAAATAAAATTATCTATGATAAAACTGCAATATTAAAGAATCAGACTGATGGTGATGAAAGGGCTTTAGAATATTTAAACTCTATAAAAGATGCTATTTCCGATGACAGTATTTTCAATATGTGGTTGGAAAATGAGATTTTCCTATTAACTCCTCCAGTTGTAATCGAGGAACCAGTTGAAGAAGATACTGAACTTGAAGAGGAAGACACACAGGAAAAAGAAACTGAAGATGAAACCCAAGTAATAGGTAAGATCACCATAGGAGAGCGTGAATTCTATATCGAGGAAATTATTATTGCAGGTTTAGCTATCATTATCCTCCTTATAATTATTATTTCAATAATTAGAAGAAGGCGAAGAAGAAGACGCAGCTCTATTTTTAGGTACTACTAAATATCCATAAATAGCGGAGGCACCTACTTATGAATTTATTATTTATTGTAAATCCCATGGCAGGACGAGGCCCCTCTTCTGCCCTAAACTCCATTTCCCTTATTGAAGAGTTTTGCAGTAAGAAAAACATCCAGTATGAAATAGTAAAAACCTGCCACAAGGGCCATGCAACTCAATTGGCTAGGCAGGCGGCAAGCTCAGATATTAAATACGATGCTATTATCTCCGTAGGTGGAGATGGTACTCTTTTAGAAGTGGCCAATGGCCTGATGGGTTCCAGGGCTGTCCTTGGTGTGCTGCCAGCTGGTACGGGAAATGATTTTGCTAGAGCTATTGGCATTCCTTCGTCTATAAAGGAGGCTCTATCCTTTTTAATAAAGAAAAAGAGCCGGCCTATCGATGTTGGTAAACTTGAAAACATCTTTTTCGTAAATGTAGCCAGCGTGGGCTTTGATGCTGAAATCATAAGAGATATAGTTAAATTTAGAAAATTTATACCAGGTAGAGCTTCCTATTATATCGCTGCTCTAATAAAGTTTTTTACCTTTAG
>JAAYGY010000031.1 GCA_012735575.1 Clostridiales bacterium | reverse complement strand
ATCTTGGTTACACTGGTATGTATAATATCCAGCGGGATTATAAGCTTTTTTGTTTTGGACAGTATTTATGAAGCTTCCACCACTCTTATGGTTTCAAAAACTCGTGATGATCAATCCTCAAATCTACAATACAACGACATTCTAATGAATCAAAAGCTTGTAAAAACCTATAGCGAGATAGTAAAAAGTAATAGGGTACTAGAGAAGGTTATTGAACAACTAGATCTAGACATGACTACTGGGGATCTGAAAAACAAAATTCAAGTAAGTTCTGTATCAGATACTGAGATAATTCGTATAGCTGTACAGGACAAGGATCCAAACTTTGCAACAGAACTTGCCAACTCCATTGCAGTGGTATTTATGGGAGAGATAGGAAGCATCATGAAGATGGACAATGTCCAGTTTATAGATCCTGCTAAAGTTCCAATAGATCCAGTAAAGCCTAGACCTCTTCTTAATATTGCCATAGCAGCGGTACTGGGAGTTATGATTTCAGTATTTATAGTATTCTTGGTAGAATACTTTGATAATACCGTAAAGACAGTAGACGATGTAGAAAACAAACTGGGATTGCCGGTGCTGGGCAGCATCCCTGTGTTTGACGAATAGAGGAGATGAAGTATGGCGCGTTCAAGAGAATTGATAATCAACAAGAGTATAAAATCCCCTATAGTAGAGGCATACAAGACCTTGAGAACCAATATCCAGTTTTCCATGCCCGATGGTGGACCTAGAACCATACTAATCACCAGCAGCGGTCCTAGTGAAGGGAAAAGTACTGCTTCAGCTAACCTAGCTATATCCATAGCACAGTCCAATAAAAAAGTACTGCTAGTGGATGCAGACCTTAGAAAATCTGTGGTTCATAGGATCTTTGAACTGCCGAACCTAGAGGGGTTAACCAATATATTAGCAGAGAATAGGGACTATAAGGAGCTTGTAAAACCTCATGTTTTAGAAAATCTAGACATAATCACAGCAGGACCGAAACCTCCCAACCCATCGGAACTTTTAGGTTCTAGAAGGATGGAGAATTTTTTAGAATTAGCTAAACAAGAATATGACACCATTATCATAGACTCACCCCCTGCACTACCAGTTGCAGACTCTGCTATATTATCACCATTAGTGGACGGAGTAATTATAGTATCAGCCTATGGACAGGCTACCTTTGATGGAGTACATAGAACAAGGTCCATGCTGGAGAGAGCAGGTGCCAAGATATTAGGGGTAGTACTAAATCGTATACCAGCATCTCAGGCAGGTAGCCATTACTACTACTATTATTATGAAGAAGACAGACCAAAAACAGGCTACACTAAATCTAAAAGAAAAGGCGGGGCTGAAGCTGTATATGATTGATATGCATTCCCATATCCTATGGGATATGGATGATGGAGCGGCATCCCAAAAGGAATCTCTGTCCATGGCTGCTATAGCCTTAGAGGAAGGGATAGGAACTATAGTAGCTACACCCCACTGCATAGACGAGCAGGATATAGAAGCTTTTGCAGGGAAAGTTAAACAAAGATGTAATTCACTGCAGAAAGCTCTAAATGATAAAAAAATACCATTAAACATAATACCTGGCGCAGAAATTTATATAGCCCCTGACATCTTAGAAAGACCAGGGCTAAATAAGCTCACCATTGGAGATAGCCGTTACATATTGGTAGAAATGCCCATGGGAGAAGTACCAAGATACGCTGAAGATTTTCTCTACCACCTGAAGCTAAAAGGATTTACGCCCATAATAGCCCATCCTGAGAGAAATAGAGGGATAATAGAGAATCCAAATATACTAGCGAGATTTATTGATTTAGGGTCACTGACCCAAATCAATACAGGGAGTATATCCGGTTTTTTTGGACCTAAAGTACAGGAAAGCGCTCGTATCTTAATAACTCATAATATGGGACATGTACTAGGTACCGATGCCCATTCAAATGGAAGAAGGGGTCCCTATATAAAGCAGGCTGTAGAGTTTTTATATAGCTGGCTAGATAAAGACAGTGCTGATAAGATAATTTATCATAACCCAGAAATGGTACTAAGTGGAAATATGCTATCAGTAGATGCACCCATAGAGTACCGTCCTAGAAAAGGAATTTTTAGCTTTTTCAAGAGGAGATAAAATCCAAAGGAAGCCAGTGCTGTTTCGGCGCGCTGGTGTACCTAAGGATGTTATACCTAATCTTTAGCCCACCTCTGTTTTAAAGGTGGGAGGGGCAAACTTTGCCCAATTTTACATTCTAATAGGAATTCTATAGAATTAATTTATATATGTCTATAGGATAAAAGTCACATTTTTATCAAGGCTTGCTTCAGCAAATGTTTAATTTCATTTTTTATACTTATCTATAAAATATAATATCCTTCTATAATAAGCAAAGGGGTCTTTGTTATGAGCTAT
>JAAYGY010000030.1 GCA_012735575.1 Clostridiales bacterium | reverse complement strand
GAGTATGGTTGCTTCAATCTGTTTGTTCTCAAGCATTGCAGCTATTGCTCTGTTTACCTTGTCAACAAGCCTATTGTCAACAGAATCATCGGATACGGTTATCATAACAAAGTTATCCTCTCCGCCTTTTATATGGCCTGTAAGAATCATAAGATCCACTAAATCGTTTACTGTTGTCTCCAGGTTTTTATCTCTGGGCTTAAAGTCCTTTAACAGCGCTTTTGCATCAGGGTTTAGGGGATTTATTTCCACTACCCGATCCAGCCTGTTGGTAACTATCTCAATACTGGGATTTACATCCATGGTTAAGGAGTTTACCGGTTGGGTTACTATAAAACCCACTGCTGCAAATACTACTACAAAAACTGAAAGTGCTAAATACATCTTTTTATTTTTCATTTACAATTCCTCCATTTTTATATGTTCATTTCCTTATTCACTAGGTTAACTCCTAATGGCCTATTTTTATTGCATACTTTTTAAATTTTTTTAATCATCTACTTCAACCTTTAAAATGGTGCCTGTTTTTGCATCTATAAGGATCTCATATTCCAGATCCCCTACTTGAATCTCTACCTCATACTCCAGATCATCCTCATCAAAGTCAAGATCGGTGATGATTCCCTTAACTACTGAAAGGGCTATGGATTCCGCCTGTTCAAATGAGATTATAGTATCTTCCTTATTATTTTCCTTATCTTCTGCTCCAGGCTGTGGCACAGGCACTATAGGCTCCACTTTCTCCAAGTCTTTAGAGTCAATTATCTTATCAAGCTCCAGTCCCATACCCTGGCTTAGTCTTACCAGCTCACCAATGCTTAAGTTTACAAGAGCTTGGGTTTTAAGTTCCGGGTTTAGAATAATCATGTTTCTTATAAAGGTCATCTTGCTAACGGATATCCCATATTCCCTTGCAAACCTTTCAATTGTTGTTGTATTGTCAAGTTTCTGTGCCAGTACTACAGGCTGCAGCTGTCTTGCCATCAGGTGTTCATGAATCCTTTGATCCAGGCTTTGTTTTTGTTCTTCTGCCTTGTTCTGGTCCTTGTTATAGACTGAAAGTAGAAGGAACTCCTGGTCCTTGTCCAGATAACTTTCACTTACCATTCTGTCAAGAATATCCTCTGTCACCTGATACACTGTCTTTCCCTTATACTTAACATCCCTTAAAATTTTCTCCCCATCTATATTATCAGCAGTAAGATTTATAACCTTGTCCTGCCTGTTGGTCACTATCTCAATACTGGGATTTACATCCAGGTAGACATGACTGTCCGGCATCCCGGTCTGGTAATACCAGCCGAAAAACATAAAGATAAACACTGCTGCTACTGAGGCGTAGGACATTAGCTTTTTAAAGGAAAATTCCTTTGTATCCTGTCTGGTAATATGATCATGCCTTAGCATCCTTACCCTTGGCTGCTTTTTTATTTTATCCAATAAATCTATGGGCGCCTGATCAACTGATCTTTTTATGCTGTCTAATATCTGCTTTTCCTTCATGACCTCGCCTCCCTTCCTTCCAGGTACTTTCTAAGTTTTTTAAGGGCTCTATGATATTTTGACAGAGTAGTGGACAGCTTAAGGCCAAGGCTTTCTGCTATCTCCTTGTGTTTCATACCCGATACCGCGTACAGCATTACAATCTCCCTTTCCTCTTCGGCCAGCAGGGATAAAACCCCTTCCAGGACTATGCGGTCATTTATGTCTGTCACATAGGAGAAGTGTTTTCTGTCTGATATCTCCTCCGGCTCCAGGGATACACTTCTTTTTTCCTTCCTCATATTTGAATAATAAAGGTTTCTGGCAATGGTAAACATCCATGCCAGGGGCTTTCCCATGGGCTTATACAGATGGGCGGCAGAAATAACCTTTACATAGGTATCCTGCATAAGATCCAGTGCCCTTTGATGATCCTTTGTTAGGGAGAGGGAGAATGCATACATTGTTCTTTCTGTAATCCCATATAGCTCATCCAATGCAGTCATATCATCCCTTGCAATCCTCTGAAAAAGATTTTCATCAATCTCTATTTTATTATCCCGGCTGTTCCCGGTATCATTATCATAGACAAAAGTAAATATCAGCATCTTTTTGACCCCTTTGATAATATAACTATTGAGGATCCAATTTTATTGCATGGAAAAATAAATTTTTTATCTTTTTTTAATTATACCCAATAAGGAGGATTATGAATTAAATCTTACGTTAAGGATATTTGGGAAATAAGATTAGATTCTTAAATAAAAATGCAGATTAAAATCAATATATTGATTCTAATCTGCAAGTACTAACTCTCGATATCAATCCATATGAGTATATATTCACACCTAAACTCAAATTTTCCTAGTTTATGTAGCTTTTCCTACATTGTGTGGAAAACCCATATATTATTTGCTATCCATTTATGAGATATAGTTCCTATAACTTATTGTTCCATTGCTCTTTATTCTACCCATAATCCAATATTATCAAATTTAGCTGTTCCTTCGCTTACAAAAATACCCCATTTCCCCTTTGGAAAGTCATAAAGCCTAAAGTTCATAGCCACTTTTTCATCTAGGTATACTATACCTACTGTATCATCAATTACAATTTTAATATTATAAGGTTGCCCTGCTTCTAATCGTATAGGCCTCTCTAGCTCAACTGCAAATGGACAGTCACCTTTCCGTGGCCATAGATCAAAAACTAAACGATTATGCTTTGGTTCAAGACGTATATAATACCCACTATCCATATCTTCTTGAAGTCTTAATATAATTCCGCAACTATAGGTATTTTCATCAAATGCTATATTTCCTTCTATTTTACACTTTCTAGCCATATCTCCTGCTATAGCATAGGCATAAGAATCTTTTGCATTCGCAAAGATTTCCTTGTTTTTTATAATCCAATTCCCTTCCAATATGTCAAAAGTATTAGAATGACAGATACTAAATTTTTTATCAATAGTATCTGGTATCTTCACTGATAAAGAACCATCTGGCTGCTGAATTATTTCATGAACTACTAAGTTGCCACCCCATTGCCATTTTCCTTCATCTCTATTACCTTCTTTAGTGGGATTCCATCCAAAAATATATCTTTTTTCGCCATCAGAAAAAGTTTTAGCTGCATAATACGCTCTGCCATCAAATGAGTCATTGGTAGGAGCTATCCAAGATCCATTTAAAGTTTTGCTCATACGATAGTGAGTAATATGTCGTTCTGAAAAAGTAGAATATACCAAGTACCACCAATCTCCTATCTTAAAAAGATCAGGACACTCGTGAGTATAGTATAGACTAGGAGACCAAAATGGTTCTCTTACTTCCCATTTTTTCAAATCTCTTGAAGCACACAGAGCAATACAACCACGTCGCCTAGATGGACCCTCCTTTAATCTAGCGGCCAAAAGCATCCAGAATTCATTCTCATCCTCATTCCAGAACACAAAAGGGTCTCTCCAATCATGAATCTCATAAATATCATTAGGGGAATAAAAGGTGTCTTCCTCCACTTTAATCCAATGTTCCAAATCCTGGCTAATGGCATGCATAACTCCCTGCGTTGGCTTTCCTTGTTGCGGAAAATAAGGATTGTGTCCTGTATAAAAAATATGATACAGTCCATCTGATTCAATAACAGATCCAGTAAATACATATAAGTCTTGTTTATTTATTTTTCCTCTTGATATCATCTCACCATGCTCTTTATAGTCAACAAAATTATCTGTACTTACTTGATACCAAGCTGTCCCCTCACCGTGATTTTCTTTATCTCGCCAGTCATGCAAATAAAATATTCTAAATCTACCATCTTTATAATATGGAATAAAATCTCCTGCCCAAGCACCTTTAGGCTTATAGAATAGATTTTTCATAAAAATCCCCTCCTTTACTACTCTACTTAACATATTGCTATATTTCTATCTATACTGATGACATATTTAGCTCAATGTAATGTGGTGAGCCCATATTATAGATGTATATTGCTGAAAAGCTGTTCAATATATCTTAATAGAGATAACCAGCTGTAATCCAGAATATTATCCGAATCTACAGCTGGTTCCGGTATCAAAATTCAAAATTATAATAATAAACCTGTGCATCTCCTATTACAGTAATTTTATTATAGGGTTTTGTTGGGTAAACAAGTTGTGCACTGGCAAAGGTTCCCTTATCTGCAAAGACCTCTAAGATTGAAACATCAAAAACCGCCTCCATAGTTATAGGACCAGAAAAGAATCGTTGCTTTACTACATTACTGAAAAGATTTGATGCATAATGCTCATTAAAGGAGTTATCCCCTGCCTGGCTTCGATCCATAAAAATCTCATTTTTACTATTCACACCAAAAACTAATTTTTCCTGATTTTCATTAGAAAGTACTATAGAAAACTCACCATTAGCCTTTATCCGTAGGCCAAAAACTTCTTCATCCAATTCTTTCTGTGATTCGATAATTGTGGGTGCGCCTGCAATGTTTCCTAAAGTTTTGTATGGTATAGAGGATAGTCTTAATCCTGCTGGAGTATCTACCAAGGATAGTTTTCTGGCCAACGTCATAGTACCGCAGTATTCGTTTGTTGGAGTATCCGCAGCATAAACCCAATTTGCCCCCCAACCTATTATTATCCTATCTTTTAAGTCTTCTCCATAGTATGACATAGCAGCATAATTATCAAACCCGGGATCTATCCATTCTATGCCGTCAAATGGTTTATCACAAATAAAGGTATCACCATCAAAAGTGCCTAGAAAATATTGTGTCTTAGGACCACCCTCTTCTCGTTTTATGGTCATACTTACCACTAAAACCCATACTTCTTCACCGTTAGGTGCTTTTAAGGGAAATATATCTGGACATTCCCATATACCAGGGCATCGATTCCCTTCTGGGCCAAACTCTCCTGTTTTTTCCCAATGGATTAAATCCTGAGATGCATAAAAATGAGCACGATCTCCTGCTACTACTACACAACTCCATGAGTCCCGTATAGGATTATAGAATACTTTAGGATCCCTGAAATCTTTTATTCCAGGATTCTTAATAACAGGATTGCCTTCATATTTAATGAAATTAACACCATCCGTACTATATGCTATACTTTGCTGCTGAGTTTCACCACTGTGTGTAAACATTGCAACTATTGGTGGCTTCCCGAAGGATGCAAATCCTGAAGTGTTTTCACTATCATAAACAGCACTTCCGGAGAATATAAAGCCTAAATCATCCGGGGCAAGAGCCACAGGCAAATGTTCCCATCTAATAAGATCCTTGCTTATAGCGTGACCCCAGTGCATAGGCCCCCACTTAGTATCATAAGGATAATATTGATAGAACAAATGATAATTACCATTTTCATAGACTAATCCATTGGGGTCGTTAATCCAACCTTTTTCAGTAGTAAAATGTAATTTTGGTCTATAGTCTCTTACTCCTTTTTTACTCATTTACTCAACTCCTAATCCTCATTAAATTCTTAATGCCCCCATGAACAAGTAATATAATGTATAAATAATATCTAAATGTTTTTGCATAATGGCGGAAGTAGTATAGTACTGCTCCCGCCAGTATAATTTAGTATTTATTTTTATTAATGATTTTTAGAAAAATATAGATCCATAGATAGGTTTTATGCGCATTATTCCATATGCTGTATATATCTGTCATAAGCTTGCTGATAAGTGGCCAAAAGATCGTCCAGACCTGCAGCTTTTAACTCAGAAATATACTTATCCCATGTTTCATCAGCATTTCCATCAAGTATCCATTGCATAGTATATGATGAAACTATATTCTTTACTTGAGGTTGAATCTGCGATACGCGATTCTGTTCTTCAACAGTCATTAACATTCTTGGAACGGGATTCGCTTCGGCAAGTATTTCTTCTTTTCCATTAACACGTTGGAATTCAAGCAAATCAGCAGCATCCCATGTATAGTCAGCTATAGTACCATAGTACTCATTTAATACTGCCATAGCTCCCCTTGCAGGTGTGCTATTATTTCTCATTTCACCAAATGTCTTTAATCCATCCTTTAAAACAATGTTGTTATTTTCATCCAAATCGAAGTGTAATATACCGTCTTCGCCCTTAACATATATATAATCGATAGGTCCCCAGTTTGTTGTGATGGAAATTTCTGGCTCAAATAAGTAATCGGTAAAGCAAGCTATGACTTCAGGATACTGACATTCAGTTGTAATGGTAATTAAACCAGCATTTTGCATTTCAGAAAAGTTAAGAGCATGTCCCATTTTCCCCTTTGGTCCCTCTAACCTTGGTAATGGAACGTATTGTGCTCTAACATCTAGATCTGGAATTTCATTAACAGGAGCCCATACACCAAAACATCCTATAACTGCTTCGGATCCTTTAATTTTATCTAAATAGAGTGCTGAGCCCTCACTAGGATGTGGAGAGAATGAGTCAACATCGATCAAACCTTCTTTATTAAGTTCATGGAAAAATTTTGACGTTTCTTTGTATGCTTCATCCATAGCTGTAAATATAACTTTTCCGTCTTTTATTGCCATATGATCCTCTGGTCTTCCTCCGCCGTATGTATCCGTCTGGCCAAAACAACCAGTAAACATATGGAATGTATTATATGAGCCGAAAGTATCTTTAGCAGTCAAACCTAAAGCATATGGAATTTCATCATCTTCTCCATTACCATTTAAATCGCCTGCATCTCTAAAGGCACGTAAAACATCAACCCATTCATCCACTGTAGTAGGCATATCTTTACCCACTTTTTCAAGCCAATCCTTATTAATTAGAAATGGACCAGGAGTCAAAACAAGACCATACATTTCTTCTATATAGGGAAAACCATAACGGTGTCCATCAGGCACTGTTGCAGCAGCCTTGTATTGTGGTCTTTTTTGGTAAATTTCAGTCAATCTTGGCATGTACTTCTCAGTTAACTCTTCTGTCGGAATAAAAATGTCTTGTCCCATATATTGAACAATCATCTCGTTAGAAATACCATTCCAAAAAGCATCAGGTAGATCTCGGCTAGCAAGCATAAGATTTATTTTTTCACCTGATCCTTGTGAAGGAATCTCAACCCAGTCGAATACGACTCCTGTCTCTTCCTCAAGTCTTTTTACTTGTATCATATCTCCTACTGCTACAACACGTTCGGGAGGAGATACAACCAGCATCTTCATCTTTGGGAACTTTGATGGATCTTTAATAATTGGAAGATTCATACTGTCTAGGTTTATTTTGTCCT
>JAAYGY010000029.1 GCA_012735575.1 Clostridiales bacterium | reverse complement strand
TTGATAACTTTTGTGGAAAACAACAAACAAAGTTAAAAAAAAACATTATTCGACACAATTATTCAGGTTATTTGGCATAATTATAAGCATATAAATTCATATTAAATAATTTACCGTTTAAAATATAATATAGGGGGTAAGAATATATAAAGAACTTCATATGATTTAACATAAGGCTAAACAAAGGGTTGAAAGGAGCTGACGTGCATGAGGATCACTATCAGCGGCAAAAATCTGGAGATTACTGATTCCCTGAGGAATCAAATCAACAAGAAGGTATCCAAGCTGGAACGTTACTTCGGTGAGGACGTGGAGGCTCAGGTAACCTTGTCAGTGGAGGGCTACCGCCATATAGTAGAGGTGACCATCCCCTTCAATGGCATAATCATTAGAGGCGAAGAATCCACCAACAACATGTACGCATCCATAGACATGGTAATCGATAAGCTGGAAAGACAAATCCGCAAGCACAGAACCCGTCTAGGAAAAAGAATCAAATCCGGCGCCTTTAAAAATGACGTACCTTCCTATTATACCGATACTCCCGTTGAAGATACTGCAGCACAAGCCAATGAGCCAAGGATTGTCCGAACCAAACGATTTGCCGTCAAGCCGATGAATGTAGAGGAAGCTACCATGCAGATGGAACTGTTGGGTCATAGTTTCTTTGTATTTACCAATGCAAGCTCCAATGAGGTAAATGTATTGTATAAAAGAAAAGATGGAAATTACGGGTTGATTGAACCGGATTACTTATAAAATTTAAAATGTACTTAAAGATTACAGAGGAGCATAGGCTCCTCTTTTTTAGTGCCTGTTTTTAACCTTTAGCCTGTTTTTGAGCAGAGATGGATTTGGAAACAAACCATTTTCCCATGGACAACCACAGAAAAAAGTAAGGAGAGATTCGTGAAATTGTATGGTGCCAGCTTATTGAATGTTTGGCCTTTTAGTGTTAGAATGAGATATTGATACTGTGAAATTGGAGTGTAAAAAATATGGGATTAATTAAAAGAATTTTTGGTGACAGTAACTCAAGAGAGTTAAAACGGATAGAAAAGATAGTGGACAAAATTGAGGCTTTGGAACCTGCCATGCAGGCCTTATCCGATGAGGAGCTTCAGGCTAAAACCCCTGAGTTTAAAGAAAGACTGGCCAGGGGCGAGACTTTGGACGATTTAATTCCAGAGGCCTTTGCTGCGGTCAGGGAGGCATCCCGAAGAGTACTGGGCATGAGGCATTTTAGGGTGCAGCTAATTGGCGGAGTAGTCCTTCACCAGGGACGTATTGCGGAAATGAAGACTGGTGAGGGTAAGACTCTGGCAGCAACCCTGCCTGCCTATTTAAATGCTCTTACAGGCAAGGGTGTCCATATTGTAACGGTAAACGACTACCTGGCCCAGAGGGACAGCGAATGGATGGGAAAGATCTACAAGTTTATGGGACTGTCTGTGGGGCTGATAGTTCATGACATGAATTCCAGTGAACGCAGAAAAAACTATGGGGCAGACATAACCTATGGTACCAATAACGAGTTTGGCTTTGACTATCTGCGGGACAATATGGTGATATACAAGGAGGATATGGTACAGAGGGAGTTAAACTTTGCTATTGTGGACGAGGTTGACTCTATCCTTATTGACGAGGCCCGTACCCCCCTTATTATCTCCGGTGCGGGAGAGAAGTCCACAGATCTTTATGAGAAGGCGGACCGGTTTGTAATCAGGCTAAAAAGGGATGAAGACTATGAGGTGGATGAAAAGGCCAATACGGTAAACCTGACAGAACAAGGTGTAGCCAAGGCCGAGGCCTATTTTAACATAGAAAACCTGGCGGAAATAGATCCCACCGACATTGAGGCCAGCCGGATCCCCCATCATATAAACCAGGCACTAAAGGCCAGGTATCTTATGAAAAGGGATCAGGACTATGTGGTAAAGGACGGTCAGGTTATAATCGTAGACGAATTTACCGGCAGACTTATGACAGGCCGAAGGTATAGTGACGGCCTTCATCAGGCCATAGAGGCAAAGGAAGGCGTCAATATCAGGCGGGAGAGTAAAACCCTGGCCACCATCACCTTCCAGAACTATTTTAGAATGTACAAGAAGCTGTCGGGTATGACAGGTACTGCCAAGACCGAAGAAAATGAGTTTAAGACCATCTACGGGCTTGATGTTGTGGTAATACCCACCAACAAAAAGATGATACGCAAGGATTACAATGACGTCATCTATCTGACCATGGAAGGCAAGTTTAAGGCAGTGGTTGAAGAGATAGTCCAGCGCTATGCTGTAGGCCAACCGGTGCTGGTGGGTACCGTATCCATTGAAAACTCAGAAATTTTAAGCGACATGCTAAGGAAAAGGGGTATACCCCATGAGGTTCTGAATGCCAAGTTTCATGACAAAGAGGCGGAAATCGTAGCCCAGGCAGGCAGATATAAGGCTGTAACCATTGCCACCAATATGGCAGGACGGGGTACCGATATTCTCTTAGGCGGTAATCCCGAGTTTATGGCCAAGAAAGAGATGAAAAAGCAGGGCTACTCTGATGAAATCATAGCTCAGACTACAGGCTTTCAGACCACCCATGATCCCGATGTAATTTCTGCCCGCAAGGTATACAGGGAGCTTTTTGAAAAGTTTAGCACAGAGGTAGAAAAAGAGCGCAAAAAGGTAATTGAATTGGGAGGCCTTCATATTATAGGTACCGAGCGCCATGAAAGCAGGCGTATCGACAACCAGCTAAGGGGTCGTGCCGGAAGGCAGGGGGACCCTGGTTCATCAAGATTTTATATCTCCCTGGAAGACGATCTTATGAGACTCTTTGGATCGGAAAAGATTCAGGGAATTGTTGAAAGATTGGGCTTGGAAGATGACCAGCCCATAGACTACGGCCTACTTTCCAGGCAGATAGAGTCAGCCCAAAAGAGGGTAGAGGGCAATAACTTCAACATACGAAAACACGTTCTCCAGTATGATGATGTTATGAACACCCAAAGGGAGGTAATCTACTCCCAGCGCCGCAGGGTACTGGAAGGTGAAAACCTGAGAGACTCTGTTATGGACATGGTAGAGGCTGTGGTGGACAATGCTATAGAAATGTATATAGGGGAAATTCCCCATCCGGAAGAATGGAATATAAAAGGGTTATTTGAATACCTGGAGAGAATATTCCTGCCTAAGGATTCAGTAGTTATTTCCGATGCTGAGGTAAATAGTTTAACAAAAGATAGCCTAAAGGAAAAGATACTGGAAGTTGCCCATGCTGCCTATGCCATGAGGGAGCAGGAAAACGGCGAGGAAAACATGAGAGAGGCCGAAAGGGTAATCCTTCTAAGGGTGGTAGACCAGAAATGGATGGATCATATCGACGCCATGGATCAGCTGCGCCAGGGTATTGGCCTAAGGGCTTATGGTCAGCGTGATCCCGTAGTTGAATACAAATTAGAAGGCTACGAGATGTTTGAGGAGATGGTAAGAAGCATACAGGAGGAGACTGCTCGTATTCTCTTTAATATTAAGATACAGGCCGATGTACCAAAACGTGAGAAGGTGGCTGAGCCTACCAGCGCCAGCCATGGCGACAGTGGGCCAAAAAGGCCTGTGGTCAAAGGCAAAAAGGTGGGAAGAAACGATCCCTGTCCCTGTGGCAGCGGCAAAAAGTATAAGAGATGCTGCGGGGCATAGAAAACTAGCAATGAAAGGTGTGATAGAATGCTTCAACTTGAAAGCGCCAAGGATACCCTTGATGATATAAGAGAGAAGTTTAATCAGGTAGGTGATTCACTTTGACATCCCCGCATGTCAAAGTAAGATAAAGGATTATGAGGACCAGATGAACGATCCTTCCTTCTGGGAGGATGTTCAAAATTCTCAAAGGGTAAATAAGGAAGTAAAGCTTCTAAAGAACAAGATTCAAAAGTATGAAAATCTAAAATCCAGAATTGATGATGCAGAGGTTTTGATCCTGTTAGGCATGGAAGAGGGAGACGCCTCCATAATAGAGGAGGTTGAAAGTGAACTTTCCAGGCTGGAGAAGGATGTAGAGGCCTTGAGGCTGGAGACCCTGCTCAGCGGGCCTTATGACAGCAGCAATGCAATTATTGAAATACATGCCGGTGCAGGAGGTACTGAGGCCATGGACTGGGCCTCTATGCTGCTGCGCATGTATACCAGGTGGTGCGAAAGCAAGGGTTATCAGGTAAAGACTCTGGATTTTTTGCCTGGTGAAGAGGCAGGAGTAAAAAGTGCAACCCTACAGATAACCGGAGAGAATGCCTATGGCTATTTGAAAGCTGAAAAGGGTGTACACAGATTGGTGCGTATCTCTCCCTTTGATGCATCAGGCAGAAGGCATACTTCCTTTGCCTCCCTGCAGGTTATGCCTGAAATAGAAGATGATGGAGACCTGGATATAAAACAGGAAGATCTTAGGATAGATACCTATAGGTCAGGAGGAGCAGGAGGCCAGCATGTTAATAAGACAGAGTCTGCTGTGAGAATTACCCATATACCTACAGGTATTGTGGTCCAGTGCCAGAATGAACGATCACAGATCCAAAACAGGGAAACCGCCATGAAGGTATTGAGGGCTAGATTGCTGGAACTGAAAGAGGCCGAAAGGCAGAAGGAACTGGAAAAGATGAAGGGTGAGCAAAAGAGTATTGAATGGGGAAGTCAGATCCGCTCCTATGTGTTTCACCCCTACAGTATGGTCAAGGACCATAGAACCAATCAGGAGACTGGTAATATCCAGGCAGTTATGGACGGCGATCTGGATCCTTTTATAAACGCTTATTTGCAAATGATGGCCTAACAGATGAATTGCAAAACTGGTAAAATACAATAAATGCAAGTAAAGACCAGTAAAGATTGAATAAATGATAAGTAAAATTTACACAGATGAGTAATTGATAAATCATTCATGAATAATTGATGAGTAAATCATGAGTAAATAATGAGAAAATAATGGGTAAATGATGAGTAAATAATGGGTAAATGAAGAGTAAAGGACAAGGGAGTAATTGTAATAATTGACGGCGCAATAGTAGGAAAAAGTGATTTAGAAGATGATATAAAGTTAGAAGATGGCATATAGAAGGAAATATATATAGCATAAAAGCACGTTAATATTTATGAAAAATAAGGAAGGAATAGATCAAGGTGAAGATATGGCAAGGTTGGGACTTAACAGAGAATACGTAAAAAGGATTTTAAACCTGGCAATTCCTGTAGTAATTGAGATGGTTTTAGGTATGGTGGTGTGGATTGTAGACACTGCCATGGTTGGCCGCTTAAGCGGAGTGGCTCTTAGCGCTGTTGGTCTAGGGGGTCAGCTGTTTTTTTCATCGGTTAACATATTTGCAGCTATAGGTACTGGGGCCACTGCCATTGTTTCAAGGCATATTGGCGGAAAGAACTACGAACGGGGAAATGAATCAGCAGTCCAGGCCCTTCAAATTGCGTTGGTCCTGGGTCTTATTATGTTTTTATGTTCCTATTTTTTCTTTGACAAGCTTTTTATACTGTCCGATGCCGAGGCAGAAGTTATTTCTTTGGGAACGGATTATTTAAAGATTATATCTCCGGCAGCCCTGTTTATGGTGCCAGGATTTGTGGCCAGCGCCATCCTTAGAGCATCTGGAGATACCAAAACCCCTATGATAGGATCTATTATAGTAAATACCATAAATGTAGTGGGCGACTATGTACTAATATTTGGCAAATGGGGTTTCCCAAAACTTGGGGTAGCAGGTGCTGCCATAGCCACAGCCCTGGGCCAGATTGTGGGCTACCTCTATATTATCTTCTGCTTGTTCAGGGCCAGCGGGATGATTCGGTTAAATATCAGGGGTCTTGGAAAGGTAAATAAAAAGGATTTTAATCAAATACTAAGACTTAGCGGACCGGCCTTTGTCAATGAGCTTATGATAAACGGCGGAAGATTAATTTATTCCTTTATGGTAATTGCCCTTGGAACAGTTGCTTTTGCTGCCAATCAGATAGCTGTAACGGCAGAGTCATTATCCTATATGCCTACCATAGGCTTTTCGGTAGCAGCAACCACTCTGGTAGGTCAGAGCCTGGGGGCCGGCAATAAGGAAGAGGCTCAGGAGTATACCAGAACCGCAGCTTTTCTCGGTGCAGCCTTTATGGGCCTGGTAGCCATACTCTTTATAGCTTTTCCCGTGCCTATAGTAAGGTTTTTCAACCATGAAGCAGATATTATAAGCGTAGCTGCACTGTGTATCCGTATAGCTGCTCTTGAGCAGGTACCCATGGCACTGTCCATGGTGCTGTCCGGTGCTTTAAAGGGGGCAGGGGATACCAAGGGAAATATGTATATCTGTTTGGCCAGCAACTGGCTTTACAGGCTTCCGGCAGCCTATTTGGCTGTATATGTGTTCAAATGGCCTGTATCTGCCCTATGGTATATGACTGCCTTCCAATATGTGATTGAAACCATTCTTTTTGGAATCAGGTTTAAAAAAGGTAAATGGGCAGGAATTGCTATTTCCTAGTTATAATAAGCAATGTAAATCCCCTTGGTTGATAAGACAGTAATCCATTGAAGGAATATTTACTCAATAAGATATTAGTTAAATTGCCAATTTTAGATTAAACTATTATATACGGAAAACTTGCCCGATTTTACATGGGGCAAGTTTTTTGTTACAATATGTAAGAATAGTTTATATAATTGTGTAAAATAATTAACTATTATGCTAGATCAATCTAGGAACATAATGGATAATAGGATAGAATTTAGGAGGATATTAGTGAGAAAAACATATCTGTATGAGACTCACATGCATACAAGAGAAGGTAGTGCCTGCGCCACTGCCACTGGGCAGGAGATGGTCAGGGCACATATAAAGGCAGGATATGCAGGAATGATCGTTACTGATCATTTCTTTAACGGTAATACCGCCATCCCCAAGGATCTTCCATGGGATGTCAGGGTTGACTTATTTTGCAGGGGATACGAGCATGCTTTAGAGGAAGCTAAAGGAACAGACTTACATGTATTCTTTGCCTGGGAGTACACCTATCATGGTACAGACTTTTTGACTTATGGGCTGGATAAGGACTTTTTACTAAAACATCCCGATATATTGGAGTGGAGTCCAGAGGAGTATTTTGATATTGTCCATGAGAATGGAGGCTTTATAGTCCATGCCCATCCCTTTAGAGAGGCCTTTTATATAGATAAAATCAGACTTTTTCCTGAGTATATTGATGCTGTGGAGGTAATTAATGCAAGCCATCTGGACCCTATATTTGATGAAAGAGCCTTAAGTTTTGCCCAGGAAAATTCCCTCCTTCAGACAGCTGGTTCTGATTTGCATCACTGGCAGGACATATGTGGTGCGGGTATGGCTTTTGAATACGAAATAAAGTCCATGGAGGATTTTATAAAATCGGTAAAGGGAGAGGATTATACCCTTGTTAAAGGGTTTAACGAAAGGATTAACTCTGAGCAATAATTTATTGGCAACATATGTTATTTGTGATACAATTACCTTAGGATATGGGAAGTTTTGTCGAGAAAGGTGGTATTTTCTATCATGGATACACAATATGTTATCTTTAGATTAGGCGAAGAGTTATACGGTGCAGCCATTCATGATGTTCAAGAGATTATCCTTCCCCAGCAGCCAACCAGAGTGCCCAACAATCCGGATTTTATAGAGGGAATTATAGACTATAGGGATAAGGTTATACCTGTCCTGGATCTAAAAAAACGGTTTAATCTAGGGAATGCACACTATGAAGGGCAGGCCAGATTTATTGTTGCAGATGTCAATGGCAGCAATATAGCCTTTGCAGTGGACGAAGTAAGGGAAATATTAAGGACCGAAGAGGAGAATATTGATGATGCTCCTGATATAACCCGCATAAACAAAGAATATATTACCGGTGCCACCCATTTGAATGACAAACTTATAATCTTACTGGAACTATCCAAGGTTTTAAGTGTTGATGAACAGGATCTATTGGGATCAATTGAATAATTGCTGGAATTATAAAGGTGTATTAGCGCTGTGTGCAAAAGTATATAATTAAATTGTACGCAGCGTTTTATATTATTAACTAAAGATCTAAACATCTTGGTGCAGCCATACACAGAATCATTATAAGCTAAACCACTTCTTATATTAATACCGACTTTAGCTATATATGTTGTTTCTTAGATAAAGCAGTACTTTGATACTCGATACAGATTTGAATAACATTATTGAAATAATACTATAATCATTTAAACCAGTAACCTGCTTATATCACCAGATATTGTATTATCCTACTAAAATACAATCAATTAAACATACAAATAAACATATAAAAGAAAATATTCTATCAACAAGAAGAAAAGAATGTAGTGCCAGTTGCTAGTTGGACTATATAGAAAGATTTTATCCAAATATAAAGATTGTACCGAAAAATTCTTATGGAAAGCTCTATATCGGAATTTCGGAGATAGTTGCAAAAATGGACTATCTAGGTTAAAATTAGATGGTGCTAAACAGCCCTGTTAGGCTAATAAAAAAAGATATGTTTAAAATATAATAAAATAAATGGTTATGCCAGTGCAATAACTTTACATAATGATTAAAGATAAAAATTAAGGGAATGGGGAACTTAAATGGTACATGCATTTGAAGTTAATAATTACTATATTGCCTTGGATGTTAATAGTGGCAGCATCCATAGCCTGGATGAGATTGCTTATAATATTCTAAAGGCTTTTCCCAATGATTTTTCAAGGGAAGCTGCTTTTAAAGAATTTAAAGATAAATATGACGAAGATACTTTAAATCAGGTTTGTGATGATATCCTGGGATTAAAGGAACATGGCCTATTGTATTCAGAGGAATTAGATGAAGAAAGACTATTATCTCAGCTACATAGAGATACGGGCATAAAGGCCTTGTGCCTTCATGCGGCTCATGATTGTAATTTAGGCTGTGAGTATTGTTTTGCCTCTAAAGGGGATTATGCCACCAACAGAACTCTTATGTCCTATGAGGTTGCATGCAAGGCTTTAGAGTTTCTTGCACAAAATTCAGGTACAAGGCGAAATATTGAGGTAGATTTCTTTGGCGGAGAGCCTTTACTAAATTTTGATGTCATTAAAAGAGTGGTAGACTATGGTAGGGAACTGGAAAAGTCAACTAACAAGAAGTTTCATTTTACCATAACCACCAATGGAACCATATTAAATGAAGAGATAATGGATTTTATCAACCAAAACATGGACAATATAGTTATTAGCTTGGACGGCCGAAAGGATATAAATGATAGTATGCGGCCGGATCGGGGAAATCATGGTACCTATGATAGAATTGTATCCAACGCCAGAAAAATAGTGGATAATAGAAAAGGTAAACAGTATTATATACGAGGTACCTTTACAGCCAATAACCTGGATTTTGGTAAGGACGTGTTCCATATTGCAGATCTAGGTTTTAAAGAGGTATCCGTAGAGCCGGTAGTGGGTAGCGGAGAGTCTTTCCACTTGACCATGGAACATATTCCAGCTATTTTGGAGGAATACGAGAAACTGGCCAGAGAATATCTAGAGTATACTAAAGATGGCAAGGAACTAAATTACTATCATTTTAATATAAACCTTTATGATGGACCATGTATTCATAGAAGAATAGTGGCCTGCGGTGCAGGCTTTGAGTATTTGGCGGTATCGCCTGAAGGGGATATCTATCCCTGCCATCAGTTTGTAGGCCAGCCTGAATTTGTAATGGGAAATGTATATACAGGTATTGAGAATAAGGAGTTGGCTGCTCATTTTAAAGATTGTAATATCTTTACCAAAGAAGAATGCCGAAGCTGCTGGGCTAAATATTTCTGTTCCGGCGGATGCCATGCCAATGCATTCTTCTCCAATAATGATATTAATATACCAAACGAAATAGCCTGTATCATGCAAAAGAAGAGAATCGAGTGTGCTATGATGGTAGAAGTGGCAAGGGCAGGGCTATAAAAAGATAATAGAATTTTTCTCGGGTAGGAGGTAATTGTTTAAATTTGTTACCACCTACCCGTTTTTTATATACACAAGGCAGCAAACTATACAGCAAATTATTAGAATTAGATAAATCAGATAATAGATTTAATGAGTTAGTGAAGATTTAAATCAAGCTTGGAATAAAGGATTTTTGTTTCAAATGTAGAAATAAGTATACAATTTAGTGATTTTGTAATATTTATTTTCATATAAATCTATTAAATTTGGTAATGTAGAAATATACATTATAAAAATAATCTTAATTTCATCTTTGTAACTTTGTATAGCATGAGAATTTTAGAAAATTAAATGAAAGGAGGTATACTATGGAAAAACTAATTGATTTTTTTCGTAAGGTTAGTGATTATAAAGTTTTTATAAAAGCTGATTATACTGCAAGACACGAGTAGCCTCTGTGTTTTTAAATGTAGAGTATAAATAGATAAGGAGGAATATTATGTCTAAAATTAAGGTTGCTGATTTTTATTATGGTGCAGTTTTATCAATGCTTCTAAGCAATGGTGTAAAACCCGTATTGATAGAAAGCGATACAAACAGACAAGTTTACGATATAACCACAAACAATGAGGATTGCCGACTTTTTATGAAATATCGAGCTGACAAACAAAATATAAAAACTCAGGATTATAATAGTTGGTTCTTCAGTTTTACTGATAGGGACAAGGAAGAAATAAAGAGATATATAGAAGAAGGATATAATCTCGTAATTGCACTTATTTGCGGTGTAGCAGATTTAGCTGAGAGTGAAGTTGCAGTCCTGGATAAAGATCAAATACAAGAATTAATTAGGCTAGATAAAGATTCAATTACTATTAGCCGTAAGAAAAATGAAAAAGCTTATCGGATCCCCTTAGATGGTGGAAGAGAAAATGCCATGCAAGTAAAGGTTAATAGATTTGAGGAGTTATTCTAAAGGATTAAGCATAGAATTATCAGCTAATTATATATAAAAGTATAAATCATATAACAATATTCAATTTCAGTAGTTCAACTCTTGTTGGTTGATTGAACCATTAATTGTACAAGGACAACATATAACATATATCAATATATATAAAATTGTATTAAACTAAGGAGGCCATTCTTGTTACACTGATTATGACGAATTTTTTGAGCATGATATGGATGCAGTTATATTGGCTAATTGTTTTCATGACCATGCACCTTTTGCAATCAAGACACTGGAAGCAGGTTTTCATGTAATGAGTGAGACTTCATGTAATATAACATAAGCCAAAGGTATAGCCCTGTGCCGTGCTGTTGAAAAACAAGTTAAAAAAGGAGGAAACATAAATGGCGGAAAATTATTTTAAAAACCATAAACTGTTGGAAAATGTAGTACATATTGAAGATCCTTTGGGAGTTTTTACTACGCTCATTATAGGCCAAAATAAGGCATTGCTGTTTGATACTGGCTTTGGCGTAGGCAATCTTAGACAACAGGTAGAAGGATTGACAAAACTGCCTTTGATAGTAGTAAACAGCCATGGGCATGTGGATCACATATGCGGAAACTATCTTTTTGATGAGATTTATATTCATGAGAATGATATTGAAGTTTCAAAGCTTCATACTTCAAGGGATATGAGAATGAATACGGTTAAGCAGGCCAAGTCTAAGGGAATACTGCCCAAGGATTTTGATAAAGAGACCTATTTGTCTGCCGGAACGGGTAATCTCCTTCCTATAAAAGAAGGCCACTGCTTTGATTTAGGTGGCATAACCCTGGAAGTTATTACAGTACCGGGACATACCAGGGGATCTATAGGCTTGTTATGCAAGGAACAAGGATTTCTCTTACTTGGTGATGCTGCAAACTCATTTTTATACCTGTTCTTGCCTGAGTCTACTAATGTAGATGAGTATATTAGAACCCTTAGAAAGATAAATTCCCTTGACTTTGATAATTTTATTATTTCCCATCATGCTGGCCTTTTACCCAAAAGCAAAATAAATGATTATATAGAATGTGCAACAAGTATTGATATTGAAAAGAGTAAGCCTTATGACTTTCCGCCATTTAAAGAATTAAAGGCTTTGATTTACTCCCATGGTGATAGGGATATTAGTGATCCTGACTATACTTCAATCATATATACGGTAGATAGGTTATAAGAAAACTTAAAAAGTTACAAGAAGTATAAGAGGCTATTTTTACAACTTTTATAAATAGGCAACTATAAACTGAAAGGGGTCTTGTAATGAATGAATTCACTTATCAAAACACAGTTGAAAGATGGTGTGTTTTTGAAGCAACAGTAGAGAGCCCTTCCGACAAAAACCCTTTTATAGATTATAATATCAAGGGCGTTTTCCAGGGGAAAAATGAGAGGGTAGAGGTAGATGGCTTCTATGACGGTGAAGGCAAATACAAGGTTCGCTTTATGCCCTCCTTTGAAGGGGATTACACCTTTCAAATATACGGAAATTTCATTGATAAACCCTACAGGGGAAACTTTACCGTTACCCCGGCTTCTGAGACCAATCATGGACCAGTCAGGGTAGCAAACACCTATCATTTTGCATATGAGGACGGTACTCCCTACTATTCCATAGGCACAACCTGTTATGCATGGACACACCAAAAGCCGGAACTACAGGAAAAAACATTGGAAACACTAAAGAACAGCCCTTTCAATAAAATCCGCTTTTGTATTTTCCCAAAGCACTATGTTTATAATTTCAATGAACCTTTTACTTATCCCTATGAAGGAACTCCCTGCGACAGCTCTTGTCTAACCAGGGACAACTTTATGGATCCTAAAATCTTTGAAGGCAATGATTGGGACTTTAAACGTTTCAATCCCAGGCATTTTCAACACATTGAGAAAAGAATACAGGATCTTATGGATCTGGGTATTGAAGCAGACTTAATTGTAATGCATCCCTATGACCGCTGGGGGTTTAGCAAAATGAAACCAGAAGAGGATGATCTATACTGGAAATATGTAATTGCCCGTTTTTCAGCATACCGAAATGTGTGGTGGTCTTTGGCCAATGAGTATGACCTTATGAAAGAGAAAACTTCCCAGGATTGGGAACGCTATGCCTCCATTATCTGTGAAAAGGATCCCTATAATCATCTTCGATCCATTCATAACTGCACAAATATCTACGACTTTACCAGACCCTGGGTAACTCACTGCAGTATTCAAAGGGTTGATGTATATAAAACGGCGGAGCTGGTGGATGAATGGCGGCAGCGATACAAAAAGCCGGTTGTGCTGGATGAGATTTGCTATGAAGGTAATATCGAACATGGCTGGGGTAATATTAGTGGGCAGGAACTGGTCAGACGTTTCTGGGAAGCTGCCTGTCGAGGAGGATATGCCGGCCATGGTGAGACATATGCTCATCCTGAAGATATACTATGGTGGAGCCATGGTGGAGATCTTCACGGAGAAAGCCCTGAGAGGTTTAAATTCCTGCACAAGATTTTGTGTGAGGTTCCGGGCCATGGATTAAGACGGCATTACCTTTCATGGGATTCTGTAACAGGGGTACCTGAATCCATGACCTATTACGGAGACTACTATTTGGATTATTACGGATTTAACCGGCCTGATTTTAGGACCTTTCATTTTGATGAAACCACAAAATACCAGGTAGATATTATCGATACCTGGAATATGACCATAAGGGATGCTGGGGTTCATCAGGGCAAATTTACCATTAAACTTCCGGGCAGGGAGTATATGGCCATAAGGATAAGAAAGGTTTAATAATAGTTTTCCTTTATTATTAATATGCAAATCTATTGTCCAGGGGTTCTGTAGATTGTATTATAGATCCTCCAAGGCATACTTCATCCTGATACAAGACTGCTACCTGTCCCGGGGTTACGGCCTTAACCGGCATATCATATTTTATCTGAAGATTTCCGTCCTCCAGAATATCTACAGTTACAGGAATATCCTTTTGCCTATATCTAAATTTTGCTGTACATCTTAAAGGCATTTTGGGAGGATGACCCAGGATCCAAACAGGGGATTCTCCGATTAGAGAGACCGAATAAAGGGCTGGATGGTTTTCCCCCTGTGCAACATAGAGTATATTGTTTTTTATGTCTTTGCCAGCTACAAACCAGGGCTCTCCTGTTCCCAGTCCACCACCTATGCCCAGCCCTTTTCTCTGGCCCAATGTGTAGTGAATAAGCCCGCTATGTCTGCCTATTACCTTGCCTTCTGTATCTACTATATCCCCTTCTTTTGCCAGCAGGAATTGATCCAGAAACTGGTTGAAGTTATTTCTTTCACCTATAAAGCATATTCCTGTTGAATCCTTTTTGTTGGCCGTATATAATCCATGTTCCTCAGCTATTTTTCTGACCTCTTTTTTTTCAAGGTGCCCTATAGGAAAGATGACCTTAGAAAGGGCATCTTGTCCTATTCTTGATAAAAAGTAGCTCTGATCCTTATTTTTATCCTTTCCTCTAATAAGGTAGTAGCCCTTTTTCCGTTTTTCCACCTGGGCATAGTGCCCCATTGCTATATGGTGGGCATCTAATTTTAAGGCATAGTTTAAAAAGGCATTAAACTTTATTTCCTGATTGCACATTACATCGGGATTAGGAGTTCTGCCCTTTTTATATTCATCAAGGAAATAGGTAAAGACCTTGTCCCAGTATTCTTTTTCAAAATTTACAGTATAAAAGGGCATATTCAGTTGGTCAGCCACTCTTCTGGCATCTTCAGCATCCTGTGCAGCCAGACATTCACCGTATTCGTTCTCCTCACTCCAGTTTTTCATAAAGAGCCCTATTACCTCATAGCCTGCTTCCTTAAGCAACAGGGCTGCAACAGATGAATCAACCCCTCCGCTCATACCTAGTATTACTCTCTTTTTCATATCCTCATCCTTTTTGTATAATCCTATTCCTTTGCTTTAATCCTGTACTTTAATCCTATCAAATTGTATCTGCATAGTTGCTTCATCTATTATTACTACATGTATGTCTATAATTATATTTACATCTGTATCTATTAATCTATTATTTATAATATTTACATCAATATTTATACCAATAGTATTCTTCTCAAATCATTATTTTTATATTATAATTAATTGGTTCCTTTACATCAAAAGGCAAAGTTTGGGTATAGAGGAATATATAAGAATATATAGGGATTATATAGCTTGAGACATTGAAATTACCCATATAATTCTTTATAATAAATACTAAGGAGTTGTAAAGTCAATGAAGGTATTAATAACAGCTTTTGAGCCCTTTGGCGGGGAAAAAGTAAATCCTGCCCTGGAGGCTATGAAGCTCTTACCAGACAGGATTGGCAACTTGCAAATACTAAAACTGGAACTTCCAACAGTGTTTGACAAATCCATAGAAAAAGTCTGGCAGTTTATAGATAATAAAAACCCTGATGCAGTTATTTGTCTGGGCCAGGCGGGGGGACGGGCCTGTATATCCATAGAAAGAGTTGCTATTAATATTGACGATACAGAAGTAGCCGATAATGAAGGCAATAGGCCAACAGATCAGCCTATCTTTAAAGACGGTGAGAATGCATATTTTTCAAATCTTCCCATAAAGAAAATAGTAAATACTATTAAGCAGATGGGGATTCCTGCCAAAGTTTCAAATACAGCGGGAACCTATGTATGCAACCATGTAATGTATGGAGTCCTATATAAGATTCATAAGGAGAGGTTAAATACAAAAGCAGGTTTCATTCATGTGCCTTTCATACCTGAGCAGGTAGTTGACAAGCCCGGCAGGCCAAGTATGTCCCTTGAAAATATTGTGAAGGTAGTTGAAGCAGCATGCAAGGCATTAGAGCCGGGAAATCATAGCACTTAAGCCTTAGGTAAAAAGGAATATAATAGCTTAAAGGGGAGGCGATGTACAATGAATGCCATTTTTAAGAGAAGAAGCATCAGAAAGTACACCGACCAGGTTATACCAGAGGAACATATTGAACAGCTCTTAAGGGCTGCAATGGCAGCACCATCGGCATGGAATCAACAACCATGGCATTTTGTAGTTATTGACCATAAGAAAATTCTCAATGAGATACCCAAATTTCATCCCTACTCAAAAATGCTAACAGAAGCCAGTCATGCCATTGTAGTATGCTGTGATGTTAACACTGAAAGGTATAATGAATTTTGGGTACAGGATTGCGCAGCTGCTACTCAGAATATCCTACTCATGGCAACAGAGCTGGGCATCGGTTCTGTATGGCTGGGATTATATCCAAACCAAGAAAGGGTACAGAAATTAAAAGAATTGTTAGGGCTGCCTGATAATATTATCCCCTTTTGTATTATTTCTTTAGGCTACCCGGCAGAAAGCAAAGGACCCGCCAACAGGTTTGATGCCGGCAGGATTCATAGGAACAAATGGTAAACCAATATAATCAAAAAAAGGTATCAGTTAGATAATAACAACTGATACCTTTTTATTATTTAACTTGTTAATTAAACTGGTTGTGCCAGGTTGTGCCAGGTTATGCTAGTTGGACTATTGGTTCCTATGTATATAGTACCTATTATAAGTTAACGTTTAATGGCCATTCTACTTTATCTTTCTATATATTTATTTGTCTATGTATTTAACATCTGTATATATTTAATCCTTGTAAACGCCATGGATAATAGAAGATATATCTATTCCAAAGTATTTCTTTACATTTTCCATGTATTCCTCTTTACTCTTAGGAACAAATGTATATACCCCATGGCGGGTAAAAATTCTAAACTCTTTGCCAGAAATAGTGTTTCGGCCTTCTTTGGTTCGAACTGCCACCATAGCATCATCTATGAAGATGGAATCCGGTGAGTTTTCACACCAGTAGGTGGCCATAATAAAGTCTTTAGGCAGCTGGGGTTCTTCGGTGAAGGAGTATAGCCATTCCCATTTACCATCCTTTAATTCGCATAATACCCAGCCAAAATAGTCATCCTTCTCCAGACGGTAGCATTCATCACCTTGTTGCTGTTCTAGATTTTCTACCATCTTAACAGGCCATCTGGGAATAATACCGCCAACTCCTACATCACATAGATACCATTCACCTTCTGCTTTTACCTTTAAAACATGATGTCTTCTTTTTGGAGGGGGATTGGGCTCGTCGCGCCAAAACCTTGAGAACAGGCTGATAACTGGATAACCTAACTCTTCAAGAAGCCATCTATAAAGGGCGTTTAGCTCGAAACAATAACCACCCCTTCGCCTATATACTATTTTGTCTATTAGATCAGGGATTTCAAGGGATAAGGGTATTCTGGCCATTATGTCAAAGTTTTCATAAGGGACGGTATGTAGATGGCATTCTTGGATTCTAGCTAGAGTTTCAACACTTTTGTCCACTGGTCCATCATAACCTATTCGCTCTAAATACGCAGCTACTTCAGGCTTTAGACTTTGCATTTTTTACCTCCTACCATTTATTGTTGTTTTCTAATAACCTATGGTGCTATCCTTTTGTCAAATCAGTGATGTAGTGAAACTTCAACAGCTATTATAATATTATCTATATTCTACCAGAACTCTTTACAAGAATGAATAGCTACTCATATTAACTATTAACTTTTCAGTAATAGCACATTTCTCAGAAACTAATGGATACTATAGGTTTTTAATTTAATAACGGGAAATTAAAGATAAGTACCGTATTAATCCTAACTGCATTTTTTATGTCCAGATATAATATAGCTAGAAATACAATTTTTAGGATAGGAGGATCTTAATATGGCACTTAAAGTCGGTGTTGTAGGAGTGGGTAATATCGGAACCATTCACGCCCAGGTTTACAAGAATAATCCCAAGACTGAGCTGGTAGCCGTTTGCGATATTATCAAGGAAAGAGCAGACGCTGCTGCTGAAAGATTTGGCGCCAAGGCCTTTTATAGCGTAAAGGAAATGCTGGCCAGCGGAATTCATCTGGATGCCTGTAGTATGTGTACCAAAGGTGAAGAAAACGGTGGAGATCACTTTACCCCTACCATGGAACTTTTAGAAGCTGGTATCCCAGTGCTTGGAGAGAAACCCATCTCCAACCGTATTGACGAGGGTGAGAAGATGGTAGAGCTGGCTAGAAAGAAACAGGTCCCTTATGCCATCAACCTTAACCATCGCTTTACCCCTGCTGCTGTTCGTGCCAAGGAATGGATTGAAGAGGGAAGACTTGGCAAACTTCATATGATAAATATGAGAATGTGGATCAACAATCCCGTAGAAACATCTCCATGGTTCCATCTTAGAGCACTTCATCCTCATTCCTTTGATGTTATTCGTTACTTTGCCGGTGATGTGAAAAAAGTTGCCGCCTTTATGATGAAAGGTGAAGGCAGGAAAATATGGTCCAACGCCCAGATCCTATTATACTTTGAAAACGGAATGATTGGAAACCTGGTGGGCAGCTATGATGCTGGTCCTAGCTATGGATTAGAACGATGCGAGGTTGTAGGTTCTAAAGGCCGTTTTGTTTTAGAGGATGCCTGTGAACATTTAACCTTTTATCCAAGACACAGTATTGAAACAGAAACCTACAGCTATTTAGGCGGCATGCGTTCCTTTGATGAAACCTTTAACAGCCGTATTGGTGCCTGGATAGATCAGCTTGAGGCTGGAGTAAAATATGATGAGATTGACGGATCAGGGGAAGATGCTCTAAAGGCACAATACCTGATCGAGGCCGCTATAGAATCCTTTGAAACAGGCAAGATTGTTGAGCTATAAAATCCTGGAATATAGGGGGATTTGAAAGAGGGGTTAGATGTGAAGAGGTCATTTTTCTTATGGTTGTGCGTAATACTTATTTTTTCTCTCATCTTATGTAGCTGCGGTGGTGGTAGCTCCACCAGCAGGCAGGATAGCGCTGATAGTAAGGGTGTAAGCGGTAGTGATGCTCATTCCCTATTAAATCAGGAGGCAGAGAAATATGAGCTGCCATTGGTAAATGAGCCCTACACAATAACCTTCGCAACAGCGGAGGATATGGAAGCTGTGGCTGCATCAAAGAGTTATGCAGATAACCTGCCTGCCTTTGAGGAGCTTGAAAAAAGAACCGGAATTCATGTGAAATTTGAAGTAGTACCTCCCGATCAGTACAATACCACCATTCAAACCAGACTGGCTGCTGCAAAAGATCTTCCAGACCTGATCCGGCTACCCGATGATCCCATAAGGTATGCAAAGGGAGGA
>JAAYGY010000028.1 GCA_012735575.1 Clostridiales bacterium | reverse complement strand
GCTGAAGGCATCTAAGCGTGAAGCCCCCCTCAAGATAAGATTTCCCATACCGAACACAGAAGTTAAGCCCTTCAGCGCCGATGGTACTTGGGGGGAGACCCCCTGGGAGAGTAGGTCGCTGCCGGATTCAAATATATTTTAGAGCCTCAAGGTTAATCCCTTGGGGCTTTGTTTGTATCTGAAAATTCATATTGACTTTCCCCAAAAATTCCTATAAACTGGTTATAATTTGATATAGGGGGTTAATATATGCGTGGTCGAACTTTTATTGGAATATTGTTCGTTATACTAGGGACTTTATTTCTATTAGATAAACTGGAAATTATAAAGTTTGCTACATTAGTATCCATGTACTGGCCTGTGATTTTGATAGCTATAGGTGTTAATCAGCTTTTTTCTAAAGGGCATTCTTCTAAATCAGCTATTATCCTTATATTTATCGGTGGGTTTTTCCAATTAAAAATTTTAGGTCTATTACCTAGTGATATAGGTAAGTATTTATGGCCAACTATTCTAATAGTTATAGGTTTATTCATCATATTTGAACGCCCTAAAAAAAAAGATAACCTAGAAGAATATACAGATGATATCATCGACCACTTTGTTGTTTTTTCAGGATTAGAGAATAAATGTATTTCGAAAAATTTTACTGGAGGAAGTGCTACGGTTGCCTTTGGTGGTATTGATTTAGATCTAAGGCAGGCTGAGCTGTCTCAGGAAGGTGCTTTTTTGGAATTAACTGCTGTTTTTGGTGGTATTGAGGTTAAAGTACCGGACCACTGGCGGGTTGTAGTAAAAGGTACACCAATATTTGGAGCTTGGGAAAATAAAGTCAAAACCTCTGTAGGTGATATAGAAAATCAGCCTGTACTTGAAATAAAATGCCTTGTCATGTTCGGGGGTATAGATATACTTAATTAAATTATCTTTCATTTATTAAATTTCATTTATTAAATTATGGACTGTAACAAACTCATAGCCTTGTTTGGTAAGGTTTTCGATGATACCAGGCAGGGCTTTAATTGTGCCTTCCCGTTGATCTTTGCCTCCTGCACTATGCATAAGTATAATGGCCCCGGGATGAACAGATGAGATTACCTTATCCTGGATCTTTTCTGGTTCAGATACATTCCAGTCCAATGAATCTATAGACCAGCTAATAATTTTGTATCCTTTATAATTAATTTCTTCTATTTGTTCAGGAGTTAGTAGTCCATAGGGAGGGCGGTAGTAGAAAAACTCTAATCTATTGATATAGTTTTGTAAAATTTCCTCAGCAGAATCTATTTCCAGCAAAAATTCTTCAAGGGACAGTTCTGTAGGTCGTAGATGAGACCAGCTATGATTAGCCACCTGGTGTCCTTCATTTATCATTCGGTTAACTATTTTGGGGTATAATTTTACATTTTTACCTAATACAAAAAAGGTGGCAGTCACATTATATTCTTTAAGAGTATCCAGGATTCTTGGAGTAGTTTTTCCATCAGGACCGTCATCAAAGGTTAGAGCTATTTTCTTTTCAAAGGTTTGATGGTTCATTATAAAGGTATCAGGATAAAGATTTTGTAATACTTTTGCTTTTTTATAATATTCCACATCTGGAGCTTTTTCCGACTCTGTTTCATTATCAGTTTTTGTGCCAAATACTATATTGTTTTTAGTTTCTTGCTGATCTGTTATTCCAATCTGTCTTTCTTCATAAATTTGTCTTTCGTTATGATCGATAAATTTATTGTTTTCATTCTGAAATTTTGTAGCATTTGGATTCTGATTATATCCTAGTACAAAGCCTAGAGCAAATAAAAGTATTATAAAAAATATTATTAAATAAGTACTTATTTTCATGTCAAGCCTTCCTTTTTATGTTTTTCTTTATTCTTTCCCAAACTTAAAATTTAATTAAGAAAAATATTATAAAAGAGTATTGACAAAAACATAATAATATTATATCATAATATTACGATATAGAAATAAGGAAAATTTATAGGAGGAAGTAGCATGGTGGGTAATGTTATTCAATTAAACCAACAGAATTTTGCGGAAGAAGTGTTAAGTAGCAAAGAACCGGTATTAGTAGATTTTTACGCTGATTGGTGCGGTCCTTGTAAAATGATCTCTCCAATTATTGATCAGATAGCAAGGGAATATAAGGGCAAAGCCACTGTGGCAAAAATCAATGTAGACGAAAACAGAGATCTTGCCTTACAATTTGGAGTAATGAGTATACCTACTTTGATCTTTTTCAAAGATGGAAGAGAAGTGCAGCGTATACTGGGAGCCAGACCTAAAGGGCAGCTGACCAGTGTACTGGATAGTTTAATAGCATAGTTATAAAATGGGTTTAAAGAAGTCTCATGGTTTTGAGTTAACCGTGAGGCTTTTTATTTTTGTGAGAATGATAGGGTTAAATATGGTATAATTATTAAAGAGGGGAGGATTTATATGAGTTCTGAGAAAAGAAGGCAGGCTATTTTAGAAAATATAAAGAAAAGCCATAAGCCGGTAAAAGGATCCCAATTAGCTGAAATTTTTGGTGTAAGTAGACAGGTAATAGTGCAGGATATTGCTTTACTGAGAGCCAGTGGACAAGAAATTATAGCAACCCCCCAGGGATATATGATACCTAAAATATTTGATAAACACCGTACTAGAAGGGTTATTGCCTGCAAGCATGACTACGATGATATGAAGGACGAACTAATGACAATAGTTAACTTTGGAGGCACAATTATAGATGTAAGAGTAGAGCACGATGTTTATGGTGAATTTAAGGCTGACCTAATGATTTCATCTGCCTATGACGTTATAAATTTTGTCCAGGAGATGGAGAAAAAAGGGGTAAAGCCTTTATCATACCTCAGCGAAGGTATTCACCTGCATACCGTTGAAGCGCAGGATTCCAGTATATTGGATAAAATAGAAGAAGCTCTGAAAGAAAAGGGGTATCTTTTGGAAAGCTAAAAAATAATGCCGGCTATAAAAAGGCCGGCATAAAGTATATATATAAAAGGATGTCAATAAAGCACACTAATATTATTGACTAACATCATTTAAAAGATATTTAACAAATATGTTAAAAATCCGTAATTTATTGTTTATTAGATTATAACATATTCTAGACATTTTACAACAATTTTCGATAAATTCTACACTTTAGCCAAAGGATGTTTAAATTTTTTAGGATTGTTGCATAGAAGTTCATAATATTTTAAGTATATCCAAAAGCTGATATATTCATTCATAGAACTTTCACAGGCTGATGTAAAAATGATAGTAAAAAGCTGTTGCATATCTGAGCCAATATAGTATAATAATAAGTAACAATTTAGAGGGTAAATTAAAAGATAAAGGCTATGAAAGGAAATAGTAGATAAATTCAGTCTCTCAAGAGAGCCGATGGTTGGTGTGAATCGGTGGGCTGATTATCGAATCCGTCCTGGAGCTGCAGGCCGAATAAAAAGTAAGCTGTGTCGCTAGCGAAGCGTTATTTTGCAATGAGGTGGGAGCAGGTTAAATGCTCCAACTAGGGTGGCAACGCGGGTTTTCTCGTCCCTTTTACAAGGAACGGGATTTTTTAGTTTTGGGAAATTTATGGAGGTGTATTATGTTAGATCCTAAATATATAAGAGAAAATATTGATGAAGTAAAAGAAGCTTTGCAAAAGCGGAAAGAGGATATTGATCTAGATAAGTTTTTGGAATTAGATCAAAAAAGAAGAGAATATATAGCTAATGTTGAAAAACTAAAAAACAGGAGAAATACTGTAAGTCAGGAGATCGCAAAGCTAAAAAGAGAAAAACAGGATGCAGAGCATCTTATCAAGGAGATGCAGGAGGTTTCCAAAACCATTAAAGAATATGATGACAAGGTAAGAGAGGTTGAAAATGAGCTTAATGATTTCCTGTTAACAATACCAAATATTCCTCATCCATCGGTTCCAGTAGGCCAAACTGACGAAGATAATGTAGTAGTAAGAAAATGGGGAGAGCCTACCACTTTTGATTTTGATCCTAAAGCTCATTGGGATATAGGCGAGGAGCTGGGTATTCTGGATTTTGCTACTGCAGCTAAAGTTACCGGCGCCAGATTTACCTTTTATAAGGGTCTTGGAGCACGTTTAGAGAGAGCTTTGGTTAATTTTATGTTGGATCTTCATACTACTGAACATGGCTATGAAGAAGTTTTTCCGCCCTTTATGGTTCATAGAAGGAGTATGATAGGAACGGGCCAGCTACCCAAGTTTGAGGAGGATGCCTTTAAGGTAGATGGTACAGAATACTTTTTAATTCCTACTGCAGAGGTACCTGTTACCAACATGTATAGGGAACAGATATTGGATGAAAGCCAGCTTCCTATTAAGCATGTAGCATATAGTGCCTGTTTTAGAGCGGAGGCTGGATCTGCAGGTAGAGATACAAGAGGACTGATCAGGCAACATCAATTTAATAAGGTTGAGCTTGTGAAATTTGTAAAACCTGAAGATTCATATGATGAGCTTGAAAAACTAACCAATGATGCAGAAAAGGTTTTACAGCTGCTAGGTATTCCCTATAGAGTATCCATGATGTGTACAGGGGATTTAGGCTTTACTGCTGCTAAAAAATATGATATCGAGGTTTGGATGCCCAGCTATGGCAGGTATGTAGAGATATCATCCTGCAGTAATTTTGAAGATTTCCAGGCAAGAAGGGCTGAGATAAAATACAGACCTGGTAACAAGGGAAAGGCAACCTATGTCCATACCCTTAATGGTTCTGGTATAGCAATTGGCCGAACAGTGGCTGCTATCTTAGAAAACTTTCAGCAGGTAGACGGTACTGTTATAATACCTGAAAAACTGGTTCCCTATATGGGTGGTGTTCAAAGAATAGACAGGCCATAATGTTTAAGTAGCCCATTTTTCAGCCTTTTTTGAGAGAAATTGGAACATAAAATAAGTTGACAGACCTTATTTCTTTTGATATACTATTAAAGTGTCAGTTATGAAATCTATGTTTACATAGATTTCATAACTGTTTAACAACTATTGTATACTCTCAATAAGGAGAGGTGTCCGAGTGGTTTATGGAGCTGGTCTTGAAAACCAGTGACACCGAAAGGTGCCGGGGGTTCGAATCCCTCCCTCTCCGCCAAGCTAATAATATATGGAGAAGTACCCAAGTGGCCGAAGGGGCGCCCCTGCTAAGGGCGTAGGTCGGGTGACCGGCGCGAGGGTTCAAATCCCTCCTTCTCCGCCAGAAAAACCATATCTTACCTTCATTAATATAGGTAAGATATGTTTTTTTGTTTTTTGAACTTTGTTGGTATTTCATATTCATAGTATTTCATAATTAAATATGATTGGAAGTTTTATAGGAATAAATAAGGTTTATATAGGTATAATAAGAGAGAAACAAGAGGAAAGGTGGGATAAAATCCATGGTTAAAGTAACTTGTTCTATATGCGGTTATTCTTTTGATCAGGAAAATATCTCCCTTTGTCCCGATTGTGGTGGGCAAATCTGTGAGCAATGCAGCTATATGTATCGAGGACATTGTAAAGATTGTTATGAAGAAGTAACTTTGGATTTTGAAGATAATATTTTTACTTAAGAGTATAGTTTTGTCTTCCAATGCTCCGTATTGTTTCTCTTTCTATACTTATTGTGTCTGATGTAAATTGGGAAAATATAAAAAAATTATAAAAAACCTTGGCTTTTTGTCGAAAAAATGTTATAATATATGGAGTTAAATTTCATTGTTAACTCCCCTTATTATCATATATTAAGACCCTGTTTTATACAGGGTCGCTATTTTTTCACAAAAATTGTATCTTGACATAATCATGTCCATAATGTAAAATGTTATAAGCCGTTTAGTTTGTATGTACCCGTAGCTCAGCTGGATAGAGTGTCTGACTACGAATCAGAAGGTCGGGGGTTCGAATCCCTCCGGGTACACCATTTTTAGGCGATCAGCTGGTGCTTGTACAAACATTGTACAAGTACCAGCTTTTTTTATATATGTTTTTGTTTCATCTCTTTATTAAATCCAGGTATTAAGCTTTATATTTTTTATGCCAAATTATATCATGTAACCACTGTTAGTATAATTAGCAATGCTCTATAAAAAAAATGTATGGTTCCTTTAGAGTATAGAAACCATGCATACTAATGTGAATAGAATTTTATAAAAGGGGATTAGGTCTTTTTGTTCAGATGGGAATGGAGTGAATTAGTCGGTCATAATTTCAACACTGCCGCCTAGCTCTTCGATAGCAGATATTATATTACCTAATGGAAGTCTTTTACCATCCTTTGAGACATCACCTAACAAAGGTATTCTAACGATAAGGCAAATTCCTGAAGGTGAGGTTACTTCAATTAGGTTTAAAAGGTTGATTGTGGCTCCAGCCGGAATAAAAATCCTTAGCAGGGTACCAGGTAATTGAGGACATGATTGGTCTTTCTTTTTACATTTATTCGGATTTTGAGGTATTAATAAGCTGCTTTCATAGTTATTATCCAATTTTCACACCTCCATATATCCTAAAAGAGATATTTTATATTATCTTACAGGATATATTATGATATATGTTTATAAAATGTGCATGAAAGTAAAAGATATGAAATATAAATTAGATAAGTAACGGTAACAAAAAGATCGGCCTGTATAGGCCGATCATTAATAATTAATTTGAATGTTTGTTTTTCTATTCTTTTACTATTTCAAATTCCTTAAGCATATGGTAGAATCTTGCACCATGGCCTTCTGAGGCTTCCATAAAGTACTGCTGCTTTATTAAGAAGGTTCCACCCTGTGTATTGTCTACCAGATAGTAGACTACTACCTTATCATTCCATTCATGGCCTGTTGTTGCACGGATTAGAATTCCTTTTATAGGATCAGATACCTGGCCACGGTTTTCCACTATAGGAAACTCTGCTTTTAACTGGTTTTCAATATCAGCTGCTACAGTATTGGGATCTTTATCTACAATCTGTGTAATTTCCATAAATACCTCAGGCAGTCCTTCGGCTTTATGTTTGGCTACAATTTTATCAGCATCATCAGTTTTTACCATATCATACATCTCTTTATCAACATATATAATATAGCCCATCTTGCTATGGTTTAGTTCTACCTGAGTTTCCTCCTTATTTCCCTCCAGCTCCTGTACTATATTCTTTTGAGGTTCAAACATCTCCTTAATTTTGTCAATGGCTGCCTTACCTGGCTCTGTTTCTATTAAAAATGTTAGTAATAGTGCTGCTGCAACAGTTGATGCTGCCATAATTTTAATAAAGGGATTTCTTTTCTTTCTTTTTTTATTCATTCTGCTAACTCCTTTTGGTAAATAATAGGTTCTTACTTTGATAGCTTCCCAGACTTGATCTTTTTGGTCTAATACATGGCTGGTGCCGTATTCAAGGGCTTTTTTGATATTGTCATCAAATTTATCATTCATTTACAAAACTCCTTTCTTTATATTATTTAAGGCTGATTTTAAATATTGTCTACCCTTTAGTAGCCTTGATTTTATGGTATTTTGATTGATTTCCAAAATTTCAGCAATCTCGGCTTCTTTAAAGCCTTTCAGATACTTTAGAATTATTGGGATTCTGTAAATATCTTTTAAGTTTCCTATGGCTTCATATAGAAACTGATATTCAACAAAATCGTGATTATCTTCTTTAGCAAAAAGGGCACTGTTATCCATATAATCACTAATAGGCAAGTTTTTATGATCCTTTTTAAAGGACCTGTTGCATTCATTTATCAAAATCCTATAGAACCAAGGTTCAAAGGGTTTATTTATATCAAAATTGTCAATGTAGTGATATACCCTAATGAAGGTTTCCTGAACTATATCAGCAGCATTTTCATGATTTTTAGTAATAGCAGTTGCTACCCTCAAGGCATATTCTCCATATTTGTTATAAAGCTCTTCAAAGGCTTTTTCGTCTCTCTTTTTTAACCGTTGAAGTAAATTTGTTTCCATGATTCACCTCCAAACATCAACGCCTTGTACTATATATACCCTAAAATCCAAAAAAAAGTTTTTGGATATATGCTGGCTTTAAAGAGAATAGTAAATAAAAAATGCAGATGAGAATCAGTTTTGATTTTCATCTGCATTTTTACTAAATAATTTACTTTTTTACTTCTAATCTGTGTTGGAGACCGTGTAAATTTTCAATGTCGAAGGAAAAAACAATTCCCGCCCCTGGGTGATCCAGATTACCTGCCTTAATAACAGCGTTTAGAATAGGATCTAGTTTATGCTCTTCGGTAACTATGAGAATAATCTCTTTTGATGATTCTATTTGGCGGTTAAAAAATCTCATAAACTCCTTTTCCCCTGTACCCCTACCATAGATAACAGTAGCGCCTTCTGCTCCAGCTTTTTTTGCTTTGTCTACAATGCGGTCAGCTTTGCCCCGTTCTACAATGGCGCATATAGCTTTTGTAGTCATTAATAAATTACCTCCTAAAATTTCTGATATAGTTTATCAGAAATCTGTTTTATATGCATAATATATAAACATACAGATTAGTCTTTATATATGATTATATCACAACATTTATTTATATAAGTGAATACTTGCTATTATTTGTTAAGTATACCCAATGTAAGCACGGATAGAACTGTTCCCATAGAAGTAAGCCCTACTATGCCAAAGCCGCTTAATAAAGGATCTACACCCTCTAAAGTCTTGGCAATACCTATTGCCAATGCCATGTTAATGGGAATATTTACAGGGCCTGTGGTTGCACTGGCAGAATCAAAAGCTATAGCAACATACTCTTCAGGCGCAAAATAAGCAAGTATACCAGATATTAGCAATAATGGTAAAAGTATTTTTTTTGTGGATATGTTGAACAATATTTTACTAATCCCAATGGCCAGTCCAATACCAAATCCTATAGCAACGGTATGAGTGAGCACATTACGGCGAATGGCGCCTACCGATATTTCCTCTACTTCAATAGCCAGGGCGGCTAGTGCAGGTTCTACTAGAGTAGAAGCATATCCTAATAATAGGGCAAACCCAATTATAATGTAGTTATTATTTATACTAACTATATTACTACCCACAGTATCGGCAAGGGGAATAAGTGCATTAGAAGCACCCTTAATGAAAAAATGAAGGCCAAATAAACACAAAAAACAGGCTATAATAAAAACCTTAGCATTGGGTATGGGCTTTCGGAGAACCCCAAGCTGAAAGACTATAAGTACTCCCATTAGGGGAAGTACTGAACTGGCTGTCTCCCACAGATCCTTAAGTGCTCTTACAAACATATACGTTACTCCTTTCTTTAGTGTAGATATTATTGCCAAAATAAAAAAATTGTAAGTGCATATATACTACGAAAAAAAGTAAACAGTTAAAAAGGCTAATATCAAGTATTGATAAAAGCCCATACTAAACTAAAAACCAAGATTATCCAATTAGTTAGTAGGATAATGCATAAAACTAACGATAAATTTATTATATGAATAGTTTTATGCAATTGTCAATCAATTTGATTATGACAGTAAAAAAGAAATTTGTCAATAAGATAAAAAATGTGGATAACTGAAAAAATTCCACAAGAAAAAACAAGTTATCCACAAAACTATCCACAAAACCGTGAAAAAAGTGAATTTATGTGGATAACTTCCTTCTTTTTATTCATAATTGTATAAGAATCAATTAAGTTATTAACAGATATATGGATAACTTGTGGATAAGTACTGGATAACTTTCAGTTTTAAAGGCATAAAGTCATAAAAATCCTAGAATTTAAGGGGTAGTATTGTGTGGAAAATGTGGATAAGATATTTTTTAATCAAATGAATTGCTTTAATCAGATAAGAATGATAAATTATTAAGTAGTATATCATATATGAAATAATGGGGGAGTATAGATTGAAAAAGTTTATGGATGAAAACTTCTTATTGTCCAATGATACTGCCGTTAGATTATATCATGAATATGCAAAGGATATGCCTATCTACGATTATCATTGTCACTTAGACCCCAAGGAGATTTGGGAAAACAAGTATTATAAAAATATAACAGAATTATGGCTTTATGGAGATCACTATAAGTGGAGGGTCATGCGCGCCAATGGTGTAGATGAAAAATATATAACCGGCCATGGAGATGATTTTGAAAAATTTAAGAAATGGGCAGGCACTGTTCCCTACACTATAGGTAATCCTTTATACCACTGGACCCATCTGGAGCTTAGAAGATATTTTGGTATAGATGAACTGTTAAATGAAGATACTGCTGAAGATATATGGAATAAGGTTAATGAAATGCTAAAAGAGGAGGGATTTACACCCAGAGGCCTTATAAAAAGATCCAATGTCAGGCTGGTAGGCACAACTGACGATCCCCTGGATGATCTTAGATATCATGAAAAGATTAAGGCTTTAGATGATTTTGATGTAAAAGTGGTACCTACCTTCCGTCCTGATAAGGGCTTGGATATAAATAAGGAAACTTTTAGGGACTGGTTAGACAGGTTAGAAGAAATAACTGAAAGATCAATAAACTCCTTTGATGAGTATTTAAGTGCCTTGGAGGATAGGGTAAATTATTTTCATGAAAGAGGCTGTCGTCTATCGGATCATGCCTTCGAATATGTTCCCTACAGAAGAGCAGACAGCAAAAAGTTGGATGAAATATTCAGTAAAGGACGAAAACAGGATAATATAAGCCTGGAGGATGAGGAAGCATTTAAGACCGCTGTAATGTTGTTTTTAGGCAGATTATATGCAAAACTGGGATGGGCAATGCAGCTACATATTGGGGCTATGCGTAATAATAATACTAGAATGTTTAGGCAGCTAGGGCCCGATATTGGATTTGATTCAATTCATGACCACAACATCGCCTATAATCTATCACGATTTTTAGATGCTTTGGATGTTGAAAATGCTCTGCCTCGGACCATACTATATACTCTAAATCCAAAAGACAACTATGTTTTAGCTACTATGACAGGTAATTTCCAAGGGGATGGCATTCCCGGTAAGATTCAATTTGGTTCCGCCTGGTGGTTCAATGATCAAAAAGATGGTATGGAAGAACAGATGAAAGTTTTGGCAAATGTAGGTTTATTAAGCCGCTTTGTAGGAATGCTTACCGACTCCAGAAGTTTCTTATCCTACACCAGGCATGAATACTTTAGAAGGATTTTATGTAATATTATCGGTGAGTGGGTTGAAAATGGAGAGGCGCCTTATGACTTTGACCTGTTGGGTAGAATGATTCAGGATATATGTTTTAATAATGCAAAGAATTATTTTCAAATAGTATTATAATAAGAGGTAGGCATTTTGTTTTGATTCAGTTATAAAAAATAGGGGGTTATGATTATGAAAGGTGTGCAAAATTATTTTTGGGGAATCCTTCTCATTGGAATTGGTATTCTGCTAATTTTAAAGTATCAGTTTAAGCTTAACATCTCTATGCCTAGAATAATAATTGGTGTTCTTTTTATAGCTATGGGTGTATCTGCACTAATGGGAGGATTTGTAGTTAAAAACCGATCGGATATGTTTTTTTCAGATGGTAAGGTTGAGATAGTGGATCCTGAAAAGGAATATAATGTAGTGTTTGGCAACATGGTCATTGACTTATCAACTATTTCAATAGATGAGCTTAGGGACAATATCCAAATAAATACTATATTTGGAAATACTTTGATAAAGGTTAATCCCGAAATACCAACCGTGATAAAGATAAGCTCAGCTTTTGGAAGTGGCAATACCCCCGATGGATCAACTATCGTTTTCGGAGACCATACCTATAGAACTGGGGAAGGTACTCCCGCACTAGTAATAGAAGCCAATGTAGTATTTGGCAAGATAGATATAGTAGAAGGAAATTGACAAGGAATGCAACTTATGTAAAATAAAAATAGAAAAAATACACAAGGAGGAATATAAATGGTTCGAGAGAGGGGAAATATCGCTGTTCATACCGATAATATTTTTCCTATAATAAAGCAGTGGCTATATTCCGATAAGGATATTTTCCTTCGCGAATTAGTATCAAATGGCTGTGATGCCATCCAAAAACTAAAAAGGCTATCTAATATAGGAGAAGTTAACCTTGATGGACAGCCTGCTCTGCAGGTTAGGGTCCATTTAGATAAGGACAAGGGTATCATCAGGGTTATAGACAATGGTATAGGCATGACTGCTGATGAGGTTAAAAAATACATCAATCAGGTAGCCTATTCCAGTGCTCAGGAATTTATGGAGAAATACAAGGACCAACCAGGAGAGGAAGGTCAAATAATCGGGCATTTTGGATTAGGTTTTTATTCAGCCTTTATGGTTGCCGATAAGGTTCAAATTGACACCCTTTCCTGGCAGCAAGGAGCGGAACCTGTTCGCTGGATTAGTGAAACGGGCATGGATTACAGCATGGAGCCTTCTGACAGCAGGACCAGCAGAGGAACAACTATTACCCTATATATTTCAGAAGACAGCAAGGAGTTTTTAGAGGTTTACAGGTTGAGAGAAATTTTAAACAAATACTGTAGTTTCCTGCCTGTAGAAATATATTTGGATGATCTAGGAGATAAGGACAAGAAGGATAAAGAGGAAGAAAAGCCTATAAACGATACCCGTCCACTTTGGCTAAAGCATCCCAATGATTGCACTGAAGAGGAGTATAAGGAGTTTTACCACAAGGTGTTCTATGACTTTAAGGATCCCTTATTCTGGATTCATCTAAATGTGGACTATCCCTTTAACCTTAAAGGAATATTGTATTTCCCCAGGTTAAGCAATCAATTTGACACCTTGGAGGGACAGATTAAGCTGTATTGCAACCAGGTATTTGTTGCTGATAATATAAAGGAAGTAATCCCGGAATTCTTGATGCTGCTGAAGGGTACTATTGATTGTCCAGATCTACCCCTTAATGTATCCCGTAGTTTTTTACAAAATGACGGCTACGTTCAAAAGATTTCTGCACATATATCCAAAAAGGTAGCGGACAAGCTGACTTCTCTATTCAAGAATGAACGGGATAACTACAATCAATACTGGGATGATATCAATCCCTTCATTAAATTTGGGTGTATGAAGGATCAGAAGTTTTATGAGCGAGTGAAAGACTTGATAATTTTCAAAAACCTGGAGGATGAATATATTACTCTGGATGAGTATTTAGAGAAAAACAAGGATAAGCATGAAAACCAGATATTTTATGTCAGTGATAAAACCCAGCAGTCTCAATATATTCGACTATTTAAAGAAAATGGTTTGGATGCAGTTTATCTAGATAATATTATTGATGCTCACTTTATATCCTTCCTGGAGATGAACAGACAGCCTGTTAAGTTTAAGAGGGTAGATGCAGATATTTCTGAGAGTTTGAAAGAAACCCAGGATAAGGATAAGGAAAAGGCTAACAAAAAGACTGATAAGGCCTTGGAAAAACTCTTTAAAGATGCTGTTGGTAAGGATGAATTAAAGATAAAGGTAGAAGGTTTAAAGAATGCAAGCCTGCCGGCTATGATTTTGCTTTCTGAGGAATCCAGGAGGATGGAAGAGATGATGGCCAGGTTTGGAGATATGGGCATAAACTATACTCCTCCTAAGGAAGAGACCTTGATAATAAACAGAAACAGCGACTTAATTAAGTCTCTTGTGGAATTATCTAATGATAAGTCCAAGGATGAAAATGTAAAGATGATATGTCAGCATATATACGATTTGGCACTAATATCACACAAGCCATTAGATGGTGAAGAGATGATAGAATTTATAGATCGTAGTAATAAAATATTAACCAAATTAGCAACAGGTAATATTTAGAAAAAAGGAAGTGGGGTTCTTATGGGAAAAACTTTTGAAGAGATAAATGAAAAAATACGAAAAGGAACAGTAGTGGTAGCGACAGCTGAAGAGATTATTGATATAGTGGAAGAGAAGGGTATAAAAGAAGCGGCCAGGCAGGTGGATGTGGTAACCACTGCTACTTTTGGCCCCATGTGTTCTAGCGGTGCTTTCCTAAACTTTGGCCATTCCGATCCACCTATTCGCATGTGCAAGATATGGCTAAATGATGTGCCTGCCTATGGTGGTTTGGCTGCTGTTGACACTTATATAGGTGTTACTGAGTTGTCGGAGACCAAAGGAATGGAATACGGGGGTGCCCATGTTATTCAGGATCTGGTGGATGGCAAGAAAGTAAGGCTGGTAGCAAAATCCTATGGAACTGATTGCTATCCCAGGCTGGATATTGATACCTATATAACTCTGGAGGATCTGAATCAGGCTTATTTATTCAATCCCAGGAATGTGTATCAAAACTATAGTGCTGCCACCAATACATCTAATAAAATCATGGATACCTACATGGGAACCCTACTTCCTCAGTGTGGTAATGTAACATATTCTACATCAGGAGAACTAAGTCCCCTCCTAAATGATCCCCAGCTTAGGACCATAGGCATAGGGACAAGGATATTTCTAGCTGGTACCCAGGGATATATTGCCTGGGAGGGAACCCAGTTTGTATTAAATAGAGAAATGATCGATGATGATACTACCATGTATTCGGGAGCAACCCTTGCTGTAATAGGGAATTTAAAAGAAATGAACTCTAGATATTTAAGGGCGGCCAGCTTTAATCGGTATGGTACCACAATGTTTGTGGGTGTAGGAATACCTATACCTGTTCTGGATGAGGAAATGATGGAGTTTTTAGCTGTCACTAATAAGGATTTGTATACTAATGTAGTAGATTACAGTGTGCCCAGCCGTTCCCGACCAACCTTAAGGAAGGTAAGCTACCAGGAGCTTCGCAGTGGCAGTATTGAACTAAATGGAAAGAAGGTTCAAACAGCGCCCTTGTCCAGCCTAAGAAGAGCCAGAGAGATAGCCAATATCTTAAAAGAGAACATACAAAAGGGCGAGTTTTTGCTACAGCAGCCGGTACATCCTTTACCTAAGGACAGAACCTTCAATCCATTAAAAGATATGGTGGTGAAATAAATGAAAAAAATAAAGCTAATACTATATTTTCCTCCAGAGAAGACTGATAAGCCCTTTACCTATCATTTAGTAAAGGACTATGATGTGATATTCAATATTCTTCAGGCAGAGGTTCAGCCGGGTAAGAGAGGCAGGCTGACCATTGAGTTGGAGGGAACAGAGGAAAATATTCAGAGAGCTTTGGCTTTTACCAGGGATTATGGGATTGAATATCGTCCCTTTAATAAAAATATAGTAAGAAATCAGGGAGAATGTGTGGACTGCGGAGTATGCACATCAGTTTGTCCTTCAGGTGCCTTGTATATGGATACTGACACATGGAAACTAAACTTTGATGAGCAAAAGTGTCTGGTATGTGAATTGTGTATTAGGGCTTGTCCTGTGAAGGCTATTGATGTTAATATGTTTGACTGATTTTTTTATAGGAAAAATGGTTTATTCCACATCCTCCAAAATACATTGCAAACTGCCTCTATAAATCCATTTTCCTGAAACAAAATTTGTGTTTCTAATTGAGAGACTTCTATATTAGTTTTTTTTACAGTATATAATAAGGTATCTACTTATCAATCCTTATTATAGCGCAATAGTTATTATGATTATAGGACTAACTGGTAGGGCTAGTTAATTAGGATTACTAAACGAGAAAGGAACAACATGAAACAGGAGAGATTCTATAGGAAATTTCATGGATCCAAAGATCTGGTTCATTTCAATGTAGTTGTAGAGCAGACCGATCTAAATATTGGGGCGTACAAGATGTTGACCCAAGAGTCCATTAAACTAATTAAAAAATACCGTCAGCATATCAAGGATTATATCAGGGAAGTTCCAGAATTTTTGACTTCCCTGAAACCATTACCCTGTCCGGTTCATGCTTTGTCTATTATAAAGGATATGTGTCAGGCGGCTCAAAAATGTGGTGTAGGTCCTATGGCTGCAGTAGCCGGCGCCATAGCCCAGTATGTAGGTCAAGATTTATCAAAACTTTCCCGGGAAATAATCGTCGAAAATGGCGGGGATATATATATAAAAAGTAATAAGGAAAGAATAATAGGGGTTTATGCTGGAGATTCCCCTCTTTCCGGTAAAATTGGCATAAGAATAAAACCAGAGGACTGTCCCCTGGGTGTATGCACTTCATCGGGCAAAATAGGTCATTCTCTAAGTTTTGGCCGGGCAGATGCTGTTGTAATTATATCCAAGAGTGCTGTATTGGCAGATGCTGCAGCTACTGCCATAGGAAATATGGTTAAAAAGGTAGAAGATATACAAAGAGGAGTAAATACTGCAAAGAATATTGAAGGTGTATCGGGAGTTTTGGTTATCATGGAGGATAAGCTTGGAGCCTGGGGAAATATTGAGCTAGTAAAGCTTAATAACTAAAAATACTAATTGACATTCAGCCTAAAATATTATAAAATTATACGGTGATAATGATATACTATTGATTATATGCACCCGTAGCTCAGCAGGATAGAGCACTGGTTTCCTAAACCAGGTGTCGGGGGTTCGAATCCCTCCGGGTGTACCATATACAAAAGGCAAAATAGATTTATTGCTTACAAAGCCAGTAAATCCAGCCTTTGGAGGGCTTCCACCAAGAAAAGTGGAAGCCCTTTTCGCGTATGCCCAGCATGGGGCCAATCTTAATGGATGAAAGTCCCTAACACATCCTGGTAAAACACATCTTAGTAAAAGTCCAATAACTACTCGGAATTGTTTGTGGTATATGTGGCAGATAGATAATGACCAATGGGCTGTAAAAAGCGAATTCACATATCTTTCATACCTTAAAAACCTCTAACTGGCCTACTATCCCAAAGGAAAACAAAAAATATTATTTTCCTGGTTATAAGATAAAACCCAGTCATATCAATAAATTGATGGACTGGGTTTTTTAAACTTAATTTTCTATTACAGAAGTACAGTGGGGGCAGCGAGTAGCCTTTATGGAAATCTGACTTATGCAATAAGGACATTCCTTGGTATTGTGTTCAGCAGGAGCGGGTTTGGGCTTAAATTTGTTGATTTGACGAATAACAAAGAAAATAGAAAAAGAGATAATAAAGAAGTCTATAAAGACTGTAATAAAGGCTCCGTAGTTTAAGGTAGCAGCACCTTGTTCGGCTGCCTCGGCCAGGGTCTTATATTCTTTTCCGTCCAAACTTATAAAGAGATTGCTAAAATCTATGCTTCCTGTTAATAAACTAAAAATGGGCATAATAATGTCATTTACAAGAGAGGTAACTATTTTCCCAAAAGCTCCACCAATAATGACACCGATAGACAGATCAACTACATTCCCCTTAGTAGCAAACTCTTTAAACTCTTTCCACATATTATATATATCCCCCTTCATGGATTTCTTATATAATTCTAACATATTAGACAAAAAAATATAAGAAGCTAAATAGAAGGACCTATTCAATTATGATATACTATATAAAGTTGGTATTTTTTTAGTAATTACATTGTATATAGGAAGGGATGGAATATGGCAGCATTTTTACATATTATTAATAACAATATTATTCCTATATTTATATTGATTTTTCTAGGTTTTGCATTAAACAAGAAATTTAAAATAGATATAAATACATTAACCAAGGCAAATTTCTATATATTTGTGCCAGTTTTTGTATTTACCAATATCTATGCCACTAAAATTCCTTTAGAAATGCTAAAGGTGCTATTTTTTGCCATACTGGTACTAATATTCAATGTGATAATAGGTAATCTTATATCTGCCAAAATGAGTTATGATACAGGAAAAAAGTTCGCTTTTCTAAATTCAATTCTCTTCTATAATTCGGGTAATGTGGGAGTACCTTTGATTACCTTGGTTTTTAGCAGTACTCCCTATATTATAGATGGAACTACTCCTTATTTGAACTTAGCATTAACAACTCAGATCACGGTGCTGGTTGTTCAAAATATAACCACCAATACTTTTGGTTTTTTTAATGCAGGAAGAGCTACCCTGCATTGGAAGGATTCAATAAAAAATATCCTTACCATGCCGGTTATATATGCTATACCTTGTGCTCTTGTACTTAAGCTGCTACCTTATGACTTAACAGAAAACCCTATATGGATAGGTTTAGAGTATGTTAGAAATGGTATGATATCCATTGCCCTTATTACCCTGGGAGTCCAGCTTTCAAGGACCAAGTTTCAAATTGGAAATAAGGATGCCTATATGGCAGCCTCTATAAGGTTATTGGGAGGACCGGTAATAGCCTTTGTATTGATTAAGCTTATGGGCTTTAGCGGAATAATTGCACAGGCATTGATGATATCTACATCAGTTCCAACAGCTGTAAATTCTGCCCTTATAGCTGTAGAATATAATAATCATCCTGATTTTGCATCACAGACAGTACTGATAACAACAGTTTTCAGTGCTATAACCCTATCTTTAGTAATTTATCTGTCCAGAATAATTTTCCCAGTTGTATAAAAGCGTATATAAAAGCAAGGACTTTGTGTCCTTGCTTTTATATATTGGTTATATAATTATATTAGTCTCTAATTATTCTTTTCAAATCGATAATACCTCTGCCTTCTGCATTGGCATCCTTTACTATTGGGATTGCATTATCCATTAAAAGTTTTTTGATTTGATTAGGAGACCAGGTAGGATTTTTTTCTAATAATAAGGCTACTGAGCCTGATACAATTGGTGTTGCTACCGATGTACCCGACATGGTTGTATAAGGAACTGGAGAAAGTATATTTCTCTGTCCTGATTCATATTCCTTATCGGTATTAACTGATACCACTTTAACACCAGGTGCTACTATATCAGGCTTAATCCGCATGCCTACAGGTCCCCTGCTGGAAAAATCAGCTATGGTGTCGTCGTATATATCAGGAGTTCTTTTATCATCCACAGCTCCTACAGTTATAACCTTAGAGCTTACGCCAGGGGATGTTATGGTTGATGGTTGAGGTCCGGAGTTTCCTGCTGCAACTACAACAGTTACGCCCCTATCCCATAGAGCCTCTACACCCCTTATCATGGCATCGTTAGGAGAAAGCCTTTTAGCCTGGGTACCTAATGACATGGATAGCACTTTGATATTTAGTTTTTCCTGATTATCAGCAACCCATTGTATGGCTGCCAATATATCTGAGGTACTGCCATTTCCGTTTTTATTTAAAGCTCTTAAAGCGATTATATCGGCTTCAGGTGCTATCCCTTGGTACTTTCCTCGGGAACGATAGCCACTCCCTGCTGCAACCCCGGCTACAAAGGTTCCATGACCATTATCATCATAGGGCAGCTCTTTTTTATCTACGAAATCTTTGAAGGCTTTAATTCTGTTGGTGGGTCTTAGAAAGTCCATATGGGGATATATGCCCGTATCTATTATAGCAATCCCTACTCCTTTACCTTTGTAACCGGTTCGATTCAGTATATGAGCTTTGACCTCCTGGGAGGCTATATCCATTTGTGCCTTTACCGATGCATCAGCAGTAATATATTTCACATACCTTGCTGCAGCCAGGTCCAGCAGCTTGGATGAGGGTATTTCCACACTAAAACAGTCTATAAGCGGATATTCATATTTAACGGTAGCGCCTATTTTTTCCAGGGTTTCCTGACATATATTATCACAGCCTTTATGGGAATGGAGAATTATTGAAACCGGCTGGTCAGACATAGTATTCATTGTTTTCATCAGTTCAGGATCAATTTTTTTTAAAATGGCTCTTCTGGTAAATATGGCAATGACCCCCTTTCTTAAGCAACGAAAATTAATGGGTTGAATAGCAAAATTCATATATCCATGGTATATAATATGAGCGGCGGCTAATTTGTGACACGATTATTGATTTTATGGGGACAGTATGAAATAATATCAAGGGATATGATCTAATACAGATGACTGGTTAGGATGTGGTATATTTGCAAGAAAAGTTTATGAAAGAGGCCTTAAAGGAGGCGCAAAAGGCCTATGATCTGGACGAGGTTCCTATAGGGGCAGTAATAGTTAAAGATGGGGAAATAATTGCCAGGGGTCATAACCTTAGGGAGAGGGAGCAGAATCCCATCCTCCATGCAGAGATGATAGCCCTTTATCGTGCAGCCCAAAAAGTTAAAAGCTGGAGATTGACTGGATGTGAAATTTATGTTACCATTGAACCGTGTCCCATGTGTGCCGGAGCCCTGATACAGGGCAGGTTAGACAGACTTATCTTTGGTGCAAGAGATCCTAAGGCTGGGTGTACAGGCAGCCTTTATAATCTGGTTCAGGATAGTCGTTTTAATCATAGATTAGAAGTGGTAGAAGGTGTTCTGGAAGAGGACTGCAGGAAGATTATAAAGGACTTTTTTCGAAGAAAAAGACAGCAAAAGAACAAAGTCTGATAGGGATTTAATTTAGATATTAATGGAGAAGTAGCGAAGTGGTCGTAACGCGCCGCACTCGAAATGCGGTTGTCCGCAAGGGCACGTGGGTTCGAATCCCACCTTCTCCGCCAGTAAAAAGGATTTACGTTTTATGCGTAAATCCTTTTTTGCTATTTTCAATTGTTCTTTCCTCTTAAATTTCTGCATACTAATATAAGACTGTGATTATTTTGGTAATAATTATTATGGTCAAGTTTTAGTGTTATTGCTGGATCAAAGTATATGATCATTTATAGAATCATCATATTAAAAAGAAGGAATGATGATGGAAAAGTTTCACATAGACAAAAAATATGTTTTCTTGATGATTATGCTATTTATTGGAGTATTGTTAAGCATTTTATTTATCAATATATTTAACAGGCTCTTTGCTATACCTACATGGCAGTATATTAGGGAAATTGTAGAAATCTTTTTTTGATTGGGGAACATACACTTTAAATAATTATAGAATTTATTGCATAAGTTCCATCCTTTAACTATAATAGAACTGATGCTGTTTGCTGTTAGTTACAGTATATTTTAAGAACCAGTGCAGATACAGTTATAAATACAAGATAGAATAGGGTGGGGTTATGAAGAAACTAATAAAAAACTATTCCGAGCCTTGGTATGACAGATGGGAAGATACCATGAGGGATTTCCCGGAAAACGGCATAGAGTTTTTACAGGATGGTTATATAATTAAGGCTAATGAAGTACTTTTGTTGGATGAAGAACCTCTAAAAGCTCTGCTGGAGGCGGTATCCTATGTAAGGGATAATTCCTTTTTGTCCAAGCTGGTATGGCATTTTAGCCATATGATATTTGATAATCCTACGGAAATTAATCCATGGGATGTTCCTTTTCCCCAGCTGGTAAACAATGATAGAAACATAAACGACTTTTTAGGTCTTATTATATTGATGTCAGGCTTTGATAAGATTCTAAAACTCCACAAGTCTAAAAACATATCAGCCCAGGTAACTATAGATACTTTCAAGGATATAAAGCTCTGGCTTAATGACTTTTATAGAAAAAACGGCAGGTGGGGTATAGTAGAAAATCAATGGCTTACACACCATTTTACGGGTAAACTGTTTAGGTTGGGAAGACTTCAGTTTGCTATGGACAGATTTAAAGGCAATGTAAAAGTGTTCAAAAACAAGCATGATGGATCTGTTATAGCATTGTCAGAAGAAGATATATGGTACAGAAGAGATGGACAGGTAAACGGGACTAACAATATATATGAAACTGAAGGAATTTGGCTATCCCAGTTCCAGGAGGATGAGGAGTACTATAGAGGTAACCCAATATCTCCCCATGGCAGAGCCATTAACAAGGCTGTAGAGCTATCAAAATCAGACTGGCAGCTTATGATGGTAAGGGACGATCGTGTACTGGACATGCATATCCCGGCAGACGGCAGGATGGATTATGATCTATGCGGTCAGTCCATGGAGGCAGCTGAGGAGTTTTTCCCAAAGTATTTTCCTGAATGGGAATACAAAGGCTTTACGTGTACCACCTGGCTCTTTGATCCCCAGTTCCAGAAACTATTGCCTGCCAGCTCAAATATTGTAAGGTTCCAGCAGGAATTTTATCTCTACCCAGTAAAAAGCGATGACTCACAAACCTTTGAAAGAGTGTTTGATAAAAAACCAGAGGATTTTAATAAGGCACCCAGAGATACATCTCTTCGCAGGATTATAATAGATCATTATTTACAGGGAGAATACTTAAGGAGTGCAGGAGGCTTTATACTAAAAGAGGACTTGAACTGGGGCAGTCAAGTCTATCAAAAGAATCAGATAGATTAATTTTCATAGCTAGTGCAGTTGATCAGTTAGGCAATAAAGAAGGAGAATCTAGTGTGTTTGAGTTTGAAAAGATTAAGGCAAGGGATAAAAAATCCTTTTATAAGGAGCTAAATACTTATCTAACAGGTTTGCTGGATGGTGAGCCAGACTGGCTGGCGGGAATATCCAATGCATCTTCCCTGTTATATATAATGCTTGAAGATATCAACTGGGCCGGTTTTTATCTCTATAAAGGACAAGAGCTGGTACTGGCCTCTTTTCAAGGAAAGCCTGCATGTGTAAGGATAGCTTTAGGAAATGGAGTATGCGGTACTGCTGCAAAAACCAGAAAGATCCAAATAGTAGAGGATGTAAATAAGTTTCCCGGGCATATTGCCTGTGATGCTGCATCCCAGTCAGAAATTGTACTCCCAATTATAATAGGGGACAGGCTTATAGGAGTGTTGGATATAGATAGTCCCATTAAAGCAAGGTTTAATGAGGAGGATGCTGAGGGTCTAAAGGATTTTGTGGATATTCTCAATAAGTATTTAATCTGGCCTGATAAATTTGTTTAAGGCACAGAACAATTGTATCTAAGAAGGAATGATAGTGTATGAATATGTCTGAATATCAGCGCAAAGCCATGCGAACTAAAGGGAATTATTCTACTGTTGAAGAGCAGATTTTAAATGCCAGTCTGGGACTTGCTGGCGAGGTAGGGGAATGTGTAGATCATATCAAAAAGGTCGTCTTCCATGGGCATAAGCTGGACAGAGAATATATTAAAAAGGAACTAGGGGATATTGCCTGGTATATAGCATTGATGTCCGATGCCCTGGATCTTGATTTGGGCGATGTATGTAAAGAGAACATTATAAAGCTGGAAAAAAGATATCCTGATGGCTTTGATAAAGAACAGAGTCAAAACAGAACAGAGTAGAAATATTAAAATCCCCGATTATTGGTTATATGGTTGCCATTAATCGGGGATTTTTTTGTTATTTTAAGCATACACACAATATCTGGTGTAAAACTCGTTTGACTGGTTATATATATAGTAGTACAATTTTATTATGGACAATATAAAACAAAATTCTACCCGAAACTACAGTTTGTTAAGGAGGGTATTATGTATAAAATTGATGAACTAATAGTAAGAAAATTTACCAAACAGTTGGAGGCTGACAGAAGCAGGACTGTGTATGATCTCTTTGAATGGAAAACAGTGGACGTAGTACTTAGAGATTACAGGACCAATAAAATAATCTGCGATATGAGGGATTTGGAGTTTCCAGCCCATTATTCCCAGAATGCATGTGATATTATCGCCAGCCATTATTTTAGAAAGGCAGGTGTAAACAATCATGTAGGCCATGAGCGCAGCATGCGGGAGATAGTGCACCGCATGGTATCATTTTGGGTAGCCGCCTTGATGGACGAAGGGCTGATTAATACAGATGAACAAAAACAGATTTTATATGATGAGCTGGCATATTTGCTATTGGCTCAGGCATGGGCTCCTAACTCTCCTCAATGGTTTAATACCGGTTTAAAGAGGGCCTATGGTATAGAAGGAGAGCCCAACGGTTTATACTACTATGATCCAGATAAAAAAGAAGTGGTAGAAAGTAAAGACCTCTATACAAGAACCCAAGCATCAGCCTGTTTTATTATTTCCATTCAGGACAAGCTCATTGGAGAGCAGTCCATATCCGATCATTATGTTACCGAGACCAAACTTTTTAAGGGTGGATCTGGTACAGGTACTAATTTTTCTACATTGCGTGCCGAAGGGGAAAGGCTATCTGGTGGCGGGGTTTCATCAGGACTGCTTAGTTTTTTAAAAGGCTTTGACAGAAATGCAGGAGCTATCAAGTCTGGAGGCACTACCCGCCGTGCTGCAAAGATGGTTATTGTAGATGATGATCATCCGGATATTATGGACTTTATAAACTGGAAGAGGATAGAAGAAGAAAAGGTTAGAGCCCTGGGAAAAATGGGCTATGATACTGACTTTAACAGCGAAGCCTATAATACTGTTTCGGGGCAGAACGGTAATAACTCGGTGCGGCTACAGGACGAGACCATGAAGAAAATACTTAACCTGGATAAGGACCCCAATGCAACTATTACCTTAAAGGGTCGTGTGGATCCCAGCGTCAATAAGGAGCTTAAGGTAAAGGAACTTTGGGATGCCATAAATCAAGCAGCATACTACTGTGCTGATCCAGGGCTACAGTTTCATGGCAGGTTTAATGAATGGCATACCTGTCCTGCAGGTGAGGACGGACAGCTATGGGCCAAGCATAACCAGATAAATGCTACCAATCCCTGCAGTGAATATGCCTTTTTAGACGATACTTCCTGCAATCTGGCATCTATAAACCTGTACTATTTTCTAGACGTAGAGTCGGGCACCTTCAAGCTGGATGAGTTCTTGCATACAGTAGCATTGGTTCAAATGGTTTTAGAGGCCTCTATACACTGGGGACAGTTCCCTACAAAGCACATAGCCAGAAAGACTTATCTTTTCAGGGCAACAGGCCTTGGACCTGCAAACCTGGCCTCCCTTATCATGGCTTGCGGCTATGCCTATGATTCACCTGAAGCCAGGACCATGGCTGCATCCATAATGGGTATTATGACGGGATACTCCTATTATGTTTCAGCCTTGATGGCTGAAAAATTAGGTCCATTTGAAAAATATGACATAAACAAAGAACATATGCTGAGGGTTATCCGAAATCATGCAAGGGTTGCCGGCGCCAGAAAAGATAGTTATGAGAGTCTTAGCTACCAGCCTATGGAGATAGACCATGAAAACCTTAGAAAGATAGGTTGGGATAGTGTAAGCCATACCTTGATGAAGGTATGGGATATGGCATATGAAAGGGGAGTTAAAAACGGGTATCGCAATGCCCAGGTAACTGTAGTGGCACCTACTGGTACAATATCCTTTGCTATGGACTGTGGTGCTACATCCATTGAACCCTTCTATGCCCATGTAATATATAAGAAACTGGCAGGCGGGGCCTCTATGGTGATGGTCAACCCGGTAATTGAAACTGCCCTTAAAAAGCTGGGATATACAGAGAAGCAGATAGATGAGATTGTTGCCTATATTCTACGTAAAGATGACAAGGATAATATTATAGATGGCAAGATAGAGGGTGCGCCTCATTTAAGGCCGGAACATTATCCTGTTTTTGACACTGCCAGCAAATGTGGTACAGGCAAAAGATCCATCGCCCCCGAGGGACATGTGCTTATGGTATCTGCCATTACCCCTCTTATTTCGGGATCTGTATCCAAGACTGTAAACCTGCCAAATACGGCAACTGTTGAAGATATTGAAAGAATTCATTTATTAGCCTATACCACAGGTACTAAGGCCATTGCTATATATAGAGATGGATCAAAGGCAAGCCAGCCACTAACATCATCCAAGGATAATGATACTGAAAAAAGGCTGGAAGATATGACCTACCAAGAACTACTGGAGATAGCAAAGGCCAGCAGAGAGAGAAAAGCTGTGCGTAGGAAAGTTACAGGCAGAAGACCTGGCTTTACCCATAGTGCCAAAATAGGTGATATTGAACTCTATATAACGGTGAATTTTTACCCTGATGGTAGAATTGGCGAGCTTTTTATATCCACAGATAAGGAGGGTACTGTGGTCAAGGGGTTGCTTGCCTCCCTATCCAAGGCTATATCCAATATGCTTCAATATAATATCCCACCACAGGAAATATCCAGGATGCTAAGGGGACAGCAGTATGAGCCATCGGGCTTTGTTAGCCGTCACCCATACATAAAACATGCATCGTCTATATCTGATTTAGTAAGCAAGATAATTGATATTGAACTGGGTAACTTTTCAAGATGTGAAGCAAAGCCGGATGTAGACGGGGATATGCTATCTGCCAGGGACCTGGTAGCAGGCTCAAATTACAAAGCTTTATCAGAGTATGAATCTTCCTATAAGGATTATTATGAAGGTGAAAATGAAAAAGGCGAACGCATCTATGGTGAGGTCTGTTCCCTTTGTGGCAGCATCAGACTAAGAAAGAACGGAACCTGTAAGGTATGCGAAGAATGTGGTGCTACCACAGGATGTTCATAATTCTAATGGCTAGGGATGTATATTTAATTTTAGCCAAGAATGTATAAATGTGAGGTAAAAACAAAATGAAACAATACCTTGACCTTTTAAAACATATACTGGATACTGGTGTTCAGAAAGAAGATAGAACCGGCACTGGAACCATTAGCACCTTTGGATATCAGATGAGGTTTAATTTAGAGGAGGGGTTTCCCCTTCTGACTACCAAAAAACTCCATTTAAAATCAATAATCTATGAACTTCTCTGGTTTATAAAAGGAGATACTAATATCAGGTACCTTAGGGAGCATGGGGTTCGTATATGGGATGAATGGGCCGATGAAAATGGTGACCTGGGTCCTGTATACGGATATCAGTGGCGGTCATGGCCTACAGGTGATGGGGCGTATATAGACCAGTTAAGCAGGGTTATTGACGACATTAAGAATAATCCCCACTCTAGAAGGCATATAGTCAGTGCATGGAATGTAGCTGACATTGACAAGATGGCACTGCCCCCCTGTCATTGTCTGTTCCAGTTTTATGTGGCAAATGGCAGGCTTTCCTGCCAGCTTTACCAAAGAAGCGGTGATGTTTTCCTTGGGGTTCCTTTTAATATAGCCTCCTATTCTTTGCTGGTTATGATGGTAGCCAAGGTATGCGGCTTAAAACCTGGTGAATTTATACACACTCTTGGTGACGCCCATATTTACCTAAATCATATTGACCAGGTCAAATTACAGCTAACTAGACAGCCAAGAAAGCTGCCTAAAATGATTATTAATAGGGATGTTGATTCCATATTTGACTTTAAATATGATGATTTTAAGCTTGTAGACTATGACCCACTTCCTCATATAAAAGGGGAGGTATCAGTATGATATCCCTTATTGTTGCCATGGACCGAAACAGGCTTATAGGAAATAATAACCGTATGCCCTGGAGGCTTCCCAAGGACTTGGCCTATTTTAGACAGCTGACCTTGGGGCACACTGTTGTCATGGGTCGTAAGACCTTTGAATCCATAGGCAAGCCTCTTGATGGAAGGAAGAATATTATTTTAACAAGGAATAAGGAGTACTTTAAGGAAGGTTGTATAATAGCTCACTCCATAGATGAGGTATTCAGGGATATTAGAAATGAAAGTGAGTGCTTTATTATAGGAGGAGCGGAGATATACTCCGCCTTCCTCCCTTATGCAGAAAAACTTTATATAACCTATATAGACCATGAATTTGAGGGAGATACCTATTTTCCCCAAATAAATAATAAAGAATGGGAAATGGTATCCAGAATTTCAGGCAAAAGAGATTATAAAAATCCTTATGACTACTATTTTAAAGTGTATAAGCGGAAAAAGGGCTCTAATTCATAAAAACTATGCTTTTCTTTTCTGTTTTGCTTCATATAGAGCCCTTTCTGCTCTTTCATAGACATTCTCATATGTATCTTCATGTTGTACCAAGGTTACTCCAAAGCTGACAGATGCATCCACATTGGTTAATGCTTTCTTTAGATCATCATTTATTTTTCGGCATTTCTGTTCAACAATTTCTATAGAGGACATATCTTTCATATATACACAAAACTCATCTCCACCCATACGTCCAATAATATCCGTTTTTCTAAAAGATTTTTTAAGAATATTTCCTAAATGTTCTAAAACTTTATCACCTATTATATGGCCATGAGTTTCATTAATATCCTGAAAGTTGTCACAGTCCATGAGCAAAAAGACATCAGTTGTATCAGGCTTTATGTTCTCCATCCTTTCAATAATATGCTCTCTGGCTGTATCAGCATTATATAAACCAGTTAGATCATCCACTTTACTCCCCATTATAAAGCCCCCTTTTTTTGAAATTTTATTGGCTGGTCACTTATCACTTATAATTTGATATTTTCTGGCATTACCTATATATATATTAACACTATAGAAACAAAGATAAAATAAGTTTTTGTATTACTGACGTAACATCTGTTATAAAAAAATTCAGTATATTCATACATTTGCCATTGAAATGCCGATGATTATTCGAACAATAGCTTGACATACAGAATATAATATGCTATGATACCGGAAATGCAAAATTTTATTTGGTGGAGGGGCATATGCAAATTAATTTAGATAAAATTGATAAGAAAATATTACTACTTCTGGAACAGGATGCCTCTATATCCAATCTTGAGCTTTCCAAGGCTGTAGGACTCTCACCCTCTGCCTGCCTGGCCCGTACAAAAAATTTAATTGAAAAGGGTGTGATCCGGCGGTTTACTACTTTGCTGGATGAAAAAAAACTAGGTTTTGAAATTACAGCCTTTATAACCATAAACCTGGCACCCTACAACCAGAAAAACATTGAGATTTTTATTAGCAGGGTCAAAGAGCTTCCTTATATATTGGAATGCTACACTCTAATGGGAAGTAAAGACTACCTCTTAAAGGCTGTAGCACCTAATATAGAGGTATATAAGAAGAATGTTATAGACGCTCTGGTTTCTATTCCAGGTATTAGTAGCATGGAAACCAGCATAGTAGTCAGTACAGAGAAAAGGGAACTTATGATTCCCATATATAATACATAAAGAATGAAAAGGGGATATGTTGTTATGTGGAAGGTAGTAAAAAACGTTTTTATTCTCATGTTACTTATTTGCAGCTTGGTTATTGTCTCTTCATGTAGCGGGCAAATGGCCAGCGGAGGAAAAAAGACATTTAAGATTGGGGTACTTCAGCTGGTAACTCATGATGCCCTGGATGCGGCATATCAGGGTTTTGTAGACGGCTTAAAAGAAGCGGGCCTTGTTGAAGACGAGGATTTTACTATTGATTATCAAAATGCCCAGGGCGAAACATCCAACTGCCAGACCATTGCAGCTAAGTTTGTCAATGATAAGGTGGATCTGGTTCTGGCCATTGCAACTCCTGCAGCACAGGCTATGGCAAACGAAACCTCTGAGATCCCAATTCTGGTTACAGCTGTTACAGATCCTGAGGATGCAAAGCTGGTTAAATCCAATGAAAAATCCGGTACCAATGTAGCGGGAACTTCGGATTTAACTCCTGTAAAAGAACAGATGGAGCTTTTAAAAGAAATTTTGCCTGATGCAGATACAGTAGCAGTACTTTATAATTCCAGCGAAGCTAACTCTGTATTTCAGGTTAATTTAGCCAAAGAGGCTGCTAATGAGCTGGGCCTTAATGTTATCGATGCCAGCGTATCCCAGTCCTCTGAAATTCAATCGGTAGTGGAGTCTGTTGTAGGAAAGGCTCAGGCTATCTATTGCCCTACAGATAATATGATTGCATCCGGTATGGCAACAGTATCTATGATTGCCCAGGATGCCAAAATGCCCGTTATTGTAGGAGAAGAGGGTATGCTAAGAAATGGTGGTCTGGCTACTTATGGAATAAACTACTATGATCTGGGCAAGCTTACTAGCACTCAGGCTATTGAGATTATGAAAGAAAATAAGAATCCAGCGGATATGCCTATTCTGTATCTAGAGAATTTTGAACTGCTAATAAACAAGGAAGTGGCTGACGCCCTTGGTATAGCCATACCTGAAGATTTGCTTGAAAGAGCAAAGTTTGTAAATGAATAAGAATAATATCAATTGATTATTTCAGATAAAAAGGATTTGGGCTTATAGCCTAAATCCTTTCTAATGGGGGTATAAAAAGACATGGAAGGTTTGCTATTATCTATAAACAGCGCAGTTGCTCAAGGTGTATTGTGGGGGATTATGACCTTGGGAGTATATATAACTTACAAAATTCTAAACTATGCTGATCTAACCGTAGACGGAAGTTTTGCTTTAGGAGGCGCAGTAAGCGCTATTTTAATTATTCTGGGATGGGATCCTTTTTTAAGCCTTGTAATAGCCTTTTGTTCAGGTTTGCTGGCAGGCGTGGTTACAGGAGTTTTACACACTAAACTGAAAATCCCGGCAATTTTATCAGGTATTTTATCCATGATTGCTCTCTATTCTATAAATCTCACCATCATGGGAGGGAAAGCAAATATAGCCTTGCTGGGTATGGAAACAATTTTCACCAAAGCACAGCTTATTTTACCTGCAGGATTTGATAAGGCCATGGTAAGTCTAAGTATTGGCGCGGTTTTTGTATTGGCCATAATGGGGATACTGTACTGGTTTTTTGGAACGGAAATCGGTGCCCTGATCCGTGCTACGGGAAATAATGAAAATATGGCACGGGCAATGGGTGGAAATACAGACATGATGAAAATACTGGGTCTGCTATTAAGTAATGGACTGGTAGCCCTCTCTGGAGCTTTGGTAGCTCAAAGCCAGGGATATGCTGATGTAGGCATGGGTACAGGAACCATAGTAATGGGTCTGGCGGCTGTTATTATAGGGGAGGTGCTTTTCGGAACCCGGATTAACTATTTCTTAAGGATGACCTCTGTAGTTACAGGTTCAGTTATTTATCGGATAATTATTGCCCTGGTACTGCGAATAGGCTTAAAATCTTCCAATTTAAAGCTGTTTACAGCCATTGTGGTCGCTATGGCTTTATCCATTCCAGAGATTAAAGCCAAATTCGTAAAACCTAAAATTAATCTAGAGAAGGCAGAGTGAAAGTATGTTAAGAATAAGGAATTTAACTAAGGTTTTTAATATTGGCACTATAAATGAACAAAGGGTATTATCAGGTTTAAATCTTCATATCAGTGAAGGGGATTTTGTTACCCTAATTGGTGGAAATGGTGCAGGAAAATCCACCCTGCTAAATTTAATTGCAGGAGTATATATGCCAGAAGGGGGAGAAATTTTACTGGCAGGAGAGGATATAACAAAAATGCCAGAGTATAAGCGGGCGGCGTTTTTAGGCAGAGTATTTCAGGATCCTATGATGGGTACTGCTGCAGATATGGAAATTATTGAAAACCTGGCCATTGCAAATCGTCGGGGTAAAAGAAGAGGATTGGGCTGGGGTGTCAGAAAAGAAGAAAAGTTAAAATTTCAAGAATCCCTGAAGATACTGGATTTAGGTCTGGAACACCGCCTCAATGTTAAAGCCGGTCTTTTATCAGGGGGTCAGAGACAGGCACTGGCTCTGTTAATGGCCACAATACAGAAACCAAAACTATTGCTGCTGGATGAGCATACGGCAGCCCTGGATCCTAAAACTGCAGTAAGGGTGCTGGAGTTAACCGAGGAGTTAGTAGAAAAGAACAAATTGACCACCCTTATGGTTACCCATAATATGAAGGATGCTATTAAATACGGCAACCGGCTAATTATGATGGACAAAGGGAAAATTGTATACGATGTTTCCGGCGAGGAGAAGAAGAATCTAAAAGTAACAGATTTGTTAGAGAAATTTGAAGGCTTCAGCGATCGAATGCTGCTGGCATAAGGTCAACAACCGTCTCAAAACCCTATTTTGAGGCGGTTTTTTTATGTTTGGGCCATTTAAAATTTGTTTTCTCCAAAATAGCACAGGATTTAGTTTTTGTGATATAATACAGGTGCTTTATATAATATGGAGGTAAATAGATGAATGTATTTGATTATATATTAGATAAACTGGAACATTTTGGCAATATATATGATGTGATTAGAATAGTAGATCCAGTTAGGAAAAAGGTTTTGGATATAGAGGGGAATCAGTCCTTTGAGGCGGATATCCCATGTTATAGCTTGTGGAAAAAAAGGCAGCTTTGTGAAAACTGTATTTCCATACGAGCCTTTAACGAAAATGATACAATATACAGGTTAGAGCATAAAGATGATCGAATTTATATGATTACTGCAATTCCTGTAGATGTTGATGGCAAAAGAGTAGTAGTTGAAATTCTGAAGGAGGTAACAAGCAACCTGGTGCTAGGCAGCGGAGAGGGAATTCCCGGTTTAAAGATCTTTAGCATGGTTGAAGAAATGAACCGGATAGCTATAACGGACTCTCTGACAGGGCTTTATAACCGGCGTTATATAAACCAGAGGCTGCCCATAGATCTCCTAAACGCATCACAGAGAGAGGAGCCTTTGTCCATTATTCTGGCAGACCTGGATTTCTTTAAGGATGTCAATGACACATACGGTCATGTAGCAGGGGATGAGGTTTTAAAGGAAATTGCCGGGGTGCTAAAAGAAAACATAAGAAAGAAAAGGGACTGGGTAGCCAGATACGGGGGAGAGGAGTTTCTTATCTGCCTCACTAATACAGACCTGGAATCTGCAAAGAAAACAGCAGAGAGGATAAGATACAATATAGAGAAAAAGCACTTTTTTATAGAAGGAAATGAATTTAACTTAACCAGTAGCCTGGGTGTGTATATGATATGTGGTGCTACAGATGATATGACCTTTGATCAGGTAATTGAACTGGTGGACAAGCAGTTATATAAGGCCAAAAAATCAGGAAGGAATATAGTTAAGTAGATAACTGAAAATCTAAATATCCACATTTTGGATATATGGTATAATTGTTATGAAACTCTATCCTTTACATATCATTAGTCCTATCTTTTTTCATTCAAATCTTGCTATTGTTAATATAAGCTTTTGTGCTAGTTCATCTCCTATGAATCACAATGTCTATTAAACGTACTCTTATCATAGCCATTATATACATGGTGATCTAAAGATCGAACTAGTACAACCAGTTAATATATTATATTGAGACCCGTCTTTCATATAAATCCTTAACCTCTATATGAAAAAATCCGGCTATGAATATTTATACAAATCACAAGAAGTTTGATAATGAAAACCACAGTAACTCTATAGAATGGGCAGATATAGCCAGATAAGCCAGACACATAGTATAGGAAAATATGCACAACGGGTATAGCGTTATACAAATAAGTATAAATGATTATGCATAATGTATGGTGTTTATGAATAATCCCATAACCATCAAATACGGGCATTTAGCTGCTTTGCAAAAAATAAACAGCAAGTTTATATGTAAAGAACTGAAAAAATTAGTATTATTGACATATATCTACACCGGAAATATAATATAAATAACAATCATTCATAATATACAAAAGATTATACTATTACACACAAGATTTATATCATAATGTAGGAATAGAACCGTTGTGCCTGTTGTGTTTGTGTAAAGGAGAAAAAATGGTTACTTCATTTTATTGGAAGAAGGTTTGGGCCTATATTACCTGCATGTTGATACTTATTATCATACTCACATCTTGTCAAAAGGATATAAACAAAGCAGACCCACCAACAGCTATAGATGGCATTCTTGACCTAACTAAATGGGATTTTGATGTAAATGGACCGGTCAATCTTGATGGTCAGTAGGAATTTTACTGAAAAAAATTACATACACCCCATAACTTCCTTAATAGCAGCATAGTTAATGGGAAAGATCTAATCAATATACCTCGTTCATGGAACGGATATATTTATGAGGGCGAGCCTGTAAAGGGAATCGGCTATGCAACCTTCCGCTTAATAGTTAAGCTGCCTGAAGACAATACAACCAAAGCCATAGAGTTATCACCCATTAGTACTGCACACAAGCTATGGATAAACGGGGAACTCATGTCCTCTTCCGGACGGGTGACCAATACCAGCGAAGGAAGTGAGGCCAAGTACTATTCCAAAGTTATTCCCCTAAAACAAATTGGTGGAACCCTGGAATTCATTGTGCAAGTATCCAATTTTTTTCATAGACGAGGTGGGATCTGGCAGTCAATTAAGCTAGGCAATAGTGAGGATATATTAAAATCCTGGAAGAGCGAAATACTGGCTGACATGATACTCTTTGGAAGCCTTCTCATAATGGGGCTGTCTCACTTAGCCCTTTATGCTCTCAGACCAAAAGAAAAGTCCCCCCTATATTTTGGCATGTTATGTTTTTTTATTTCATTACGAAATATATTGGTGGGGAAGATTATCCTCCTGTATTATTTCCCTCAAATATCTCAGGAATTTGTTTTGAAAGTAGAGTATTTAACCTTTTATCTAGGAATAACTTCTTTTTCTCTTTTTATTCACTCTCTTTTTCCTGATGAAACATCCAGAAAAGCAAATATATTTATTACTGTCTTTGGCCTTGTTTTTTCTTCTATAGTGCTAGTTACAGAAGCAAATTTCTATTCTACAATACTGATTTATTATCAAATATTCACTCTTTTAGTCTGTTCCTATTTAGTAGTTGCTCTAGTGATAGCGATTTTCAGGAAGAGAGAGGGTGTATACTTTGTTTTATTTGGTTCCTTTGCTTTCACAGTAACAGCTTTAAATGATATTCTCTATTTTAATGAGAAGTTGTTCACAGGTAGCCTGTCGCCATTTGGTTTGTTTATATTTATACTGGCTCAGTCAATTGTTATAGCCAGCCGCTTTTCCAAAGCCTTCAAAACCGTGGAGCGAATGTCCCAACGCTTGCTGGTTATGGATAAAATGAAGGATGAATTTCTTGCACATGTAACCCATGAACTATTAACACCTTTACATGGCATGATAGGTATAGCAGAATCCGTCAAAGATATAGCTGAAGGAAAGCTGGACAGTGAAGAAATAAACAATCTTTCGTTAATTGTTTCCAGTGGAAGACGCCTGGCCATGCTGGTACATGATATATTGGACTTCACCAAGCTTAAGAACAGAGATGTTACTTTAATAACCAAGAGTACAGATATAAAACAGGTGGTTCATACAGTAATGGTTCTTTGCAAACCTCTTATTTTAGACAAGCCTCTGAAACTTTATAACAATATATCTGAAGATATCCCGCCGGTTGAAGCAGATGAAAATCGCCTGCAGCAGATATTATACAATCTCATTGGCAATGCAATAAAATATACACAATCCGGCAGTATAACAGTTTCAGCCAAGGTAAAGGATGACTTTGTTGAAATTTCTGTATCTGACACAGGGGTGGGTATACCGGCAGATAAAATTGATTATATTTTTGGTGCCTATGAGCAGATAAGCTACTCCAATATAACTGGATACCAGGGCACAGGCTTGGGCCTTGATATTACAAAAAGACTGGTTGAGCTCCATGGGGGTTCAATCAGGGTTGAGTCGGAGGTTGGGAAAGGATCGGAATTCATATTTACCCTTCCTGTCAGCAAGGCTAAGGCTGACAGAAACGTATATATTATACCCAGGGGCATAGTACATGAAGAGTTTAGATGGGAAATTGAGGAGGCAAAGCTTGCAACAGCTGTAGCTATGGAACAGGAAGGAGATAATGACAAGGGCAGGATTCTTGTGGTAGATGATGAACCCGTAAACTGCAAGGTATTAGCCAGTCAGTTAAGTATAGAGAACTATTCCGTTATAACGGCATACAGTGGGGAGGAAGCCTTAAAGATAATTGAGGGAGATGAGGATTTTGACCTGGTTATAACAGATGTTATGATGCCTCAAATGTCGGGATATGAGTTATGTAGCCACATAAGGGATAAATATTCACTGGTAGAATTACCGGTACTTATACTAACAGTAAGAAATCGAATTGAAGATATACTACAGGGTTTTCAGAGCGGTGCTAATGATTATCTGTCAAAACCCTTTGATAGGGAGGAAATGCTTGCCCGGGTAAAAAACCTGGTTACTATGAAAAAGGTTAGAAAACAGGCTATTGATGCAGAACTTAAATTCCTACAGGCACAAATTAAACCACATTTCCTCTATAATACCTTAAACGTCATAATGGGTTTTTGTATTACAGACCCTAAGAAAACTTATATGCTTATAGATGAGCTGGGTACATATCTACAGGGTAAGTTCAGGTATAAGAACTTAGATAGTTTTATTAGTCTTGAGGAAGAGTTGGAACTGGTAAAATCCTATCTCAATATTGAAAAGGCCCGTTTTGGTACCCGGTTAAATGTAGAATACCACATAGAGGAAGGAGTTGATTTAGAGATCCCTCCCCTAATACTGCAGCCTTTAGTAGAGAATGCTGTCAAACATGGGATCTATCCCAAGAAAGAAGGAGGCACCGTTTGGATATCAGTAGAAAAAAATAATGGTAAGGTTTTAATGACTGTACAGGATGATGGTGTGGGAATGTCACAGAAAAAAGCAAACTCCTTATTATTGGAAGACCAGATGCAAAGGGATGGTATAGGAATAGGAAATTTAAATGAGAGGTTAAAAAGGCATTATGGTTCAGGACTGAAAATCAAAAGTGAGGTTGGGAAGGGTACTATAGTTTCCATGGAGATTCTAAATTCAAGTACAAGTGAGGGATATTCAAATGAAGGTAATTATAATTGATGACGAACCTGCTGCCTTAGAAAATTTTAGCTATGCAATTAAACAATACGAGAATGTTGAAGTTATGGGGGTTTTTACCGATCCCCTTGAGGCCCTTGAGAGGCTGGAGGCGCTAAAATCCGATGCTGTCTTTTTGGATATTGAGATGCCCCAGATGAACGGATTTACAGTGGCTGAAGAAATATACGAAGTTTTACCAGATGTAAGGATTATTTTCATAACGGGTTATGATGAGTATGCTGTTAAGGCCTTTGATATCAATGCCATAGACTATGTTTTAAAGCCGGTTTCACGATCACGCCTTAAACAGACCATTGAAAAACTGTCAAAAAGCTGGGGTGAGATTTTAGATGACAGATCTAGCTCTTTGTTTAGAAAGCAGATTAACAAGGTTATTGCCTGGAGAGGAGATAGAATTGTACTCCTGGATCCGGATCAGGTTTTATATTTTTATGCAGATGAGGGCAATGTGATAGTGGTTACTCAGCGTGAGTGTTATAGAGTAAAGGAGACCTTAAATTACTGGGAGGAAAGAATGTCTCAACTTAATTTCTTTAGATGTCATAGAGCCTTTCTTATAAATATTGATAAGATAAGAGTTATCCTTCCAATGTTTAATAATACTTATCACATAAGATTTGCAAACCATCCCGATATTATTCCTGTTAGTCGTAAATATGCGAAGGAGTTAAAGCGTATATTAAGATATTAATATATATTATCTATTAATGTATAATATATATTGTCATTTTTTAGCAGAATGTTTATGGGAGTATTTTACAATAAACATTCTGCTTTTTCATTTTATCTGGTTATTCGACCGTTTATTTGGTTATTCAGACCTTTCATCCATAAATGGTTTATATCTATATTATCAGTTGATATTATTAGGGTGAATATTCATATAGCCTTACTATTAGGGGAGGGCAAGGTATATGAGTTTAGGAGAATGGAACCAAGTAGAAATCAAGTCAGTTTTGACCAATGTTATAGAAAGATCTACATTTGATGCTGATTTTAGAAAATTGTGTTTAGAGAATCCTAAAGAAGCAATCAGACAGTATTCTGATAAGGAAATTCCGGATGATTTTGAGATTAAGATGGTAGAAAATGAAGCGACAATTACCATTGTTCTTCCTGACTTTAAAGGTACTGATGGAGAGTTGTCGGATTTGGAATTGGATCAGGTAGCTGGAGGAAAGGGCCAAGTTTAGGAAATATTCAATGTTATTTGGGAAGTTATGCAGGTATCTTTTGACCTTATGAAATATACAATTAAGCAATTTTAATAAAGATCTTAATTTTGACTTTTCTATATATAAATTAGGATCATTAGGGGGGATATAAATGATCCAATGGACTCCTGAAGAAGTTAGGTCTGTTATGGAGAAAGTAATAGAAAGGTCTACCACGGATGCTGATTTCAGAAAACTGTGTCTGGAAAATCCTAAAGAAGCAATAAAAGAATTTGCTGAAAAAGAGATCCCAGATAATTTTGATATCAAGATGATAGAGAACAAGGCAACTGTAACTATAGTACTTCCCGATTTTAAAGGGGCAGAAGGATAGCTTTCTGATAGCACCATGGACATGGTAGCCGACGGAAAGAGTCTGGAACATAACAGTAGTGTAAGGCCAGCAGTATCAACTGCTGGCCTTACACAATTCAGCATAAAACCAAGCTTAATTTTATATTATAAAATCCATTTAAATTTCAACAAAAGCCCACCCATATTTCTATTTACAGGCTTGAGCTATCAAAAATCTTAAATAAAAAGACCGAATTCATAAAAAACAGGGCTGCTTTTGTATATAAATTGTAGCAAATATATTACATTATGAATATATGTGTTCATTTTAGAGGAATACTAGCATTCATACGAGAAATAGGAGTTTGTTTTTATATAGTCTTAATATAAATACAATTCACTAAAGGAGGACAACTATGAACAAAAACGACTGGCAGAACCCACAGTTTTTGCAAAAAGGCAGAGAGAAGGATAGAGCTTTTTATATTCCTTTTTCTGACCTGGATTCTGCACTAACAGTGGACAAGGAAAATTCGAAGTATTACCGATGTCTTAACGGTACCTGGGATTTTAAATTTTATAAGGCCTATTATGAAGTACCAGAGACTATTACAGACTGGGACTCTATCCCTGTACCATCAAACTGGCAAATGCATGGCTATGAAGAGCCATACTATACTAATGTAAACTATCCTCATCCAGTAGATCCACCTTACGTTCCAGATGAGAACCCATGCGGGGTTTACAGAAGGGAATTCACTTTAGATGATGACTGGAAATCAAGAGAGACCTATATAATTTTCGAAGGCGTTAACTCCTGCTACTATTTGTATATAAACGGGGTTGAAGTTGGTTACAGTCAGGTAAGTCACCTGCCAGCCGAATTTAACATAACTCCCTACTTAAAAGACGGCAACAATGAGGTAATGGTAAAAGTATTGAAATGGTGTGACGGAAGTTACCTTGAAGACCAGGACTTCTTTAGACTGTCAGGTATTTTTAGAAATGTATACCTGTTATCAAGAAGCAAAAAGCATATTAGAGACGTAGATATACGCACAGATTTAACTACTATTAGTGGAGATATTTCTTTTAAAATTAACGGGGAAGAACAGGAAAACAGCTCTGAGGATGTTTGGGCTATTTTATACGACGGTGATCAGGAAATTGAGAGGAAAAAAGTAACTGATAGCAAGTTTACTTTCTCTCCACCAAATCCAAAACTTTGGACAGCAGAAACACCCAATCTATATACCTTAGTTCTTCAAATGGATGATGAATACGTTCCATTTAGAGTAGGAATGCGCACAATTGCTGTATCTGAACTGGGAGAACTTTTGATCAACGGGGTTCCAGTAAAGCTTAAAGGTATAAATCGCCACGATACCCATCCTGAAAAAGGACATGCTATCAGTGAAGAGGACATGCGTAAAGATTTATACTTAATGAAAAGGCTAAACATAAATACCATACGTATGGCTCACTACCCATCATCCTCCTATGTTCTCCAGCTATGCGATGAGTTGGGTTTCTATGTAATAGATGAGGCAGATATTGAAACCCATGGTTTTGTATCTTTGAACACGGGATGGGAGTATAAGTCTTATGACCTTGAATGGCTGACAGATCATCCCTTATGGGAGGACGCTCTTTTAGAAAGAGTAACCAGAATGTATGAACGAGATAAAAATCATGCTAGTGTCATAATGTGGTCACTGGGTAACGAGAGTGGACATGGTGCGCACTTTGACAAAATGGCTAAATGGTTAAAGGCCAGGGATAAAATGCGTCTTGTTCACTATGAAAGAGCAAATCAGGTAGGTACACCACCTCATTTTGATGTAGTTAGCTATATGTATACCTCCCTGGACTTCTTAGAGAAAGAGGGAATGAGTGACGACAGGCGTCCATTCTTACTGTGTGAATACTCTCATGCCATGGGAAATGGTCCTGGAGATATCTATGACTACTGGGAAGTATTCTATCGTCACCCACGTTTGATAGGTGGATGTATTTGGGAATGGGCAGATCATACTGTGCTTCGTGATGGAAAGTATTATTATGGTGGAGATTTTGGCGAAGATACCCATGATGGCAACTTCTGCGTAGACGGCCTGGTATTTGCCGACCGTAGCCTGAAGGCTGGATCTCTTGAAGCAAAATATGTCTATCAGTATATGAAAGCCGAGTTTGCAGATAGAAAGAATGGTAAACTGCTGATTACCAATTTACACGACTTCACTAATTTAAATGAATATGAACTAAGATGGCAGCTCTCTGTAGATGGTAAAGCTGTACAGGAGGGTACCCTGGTATGTGATATTGCACCTCATGAGACCAAGGAAGTCACTATAGACTATACCTTGCCTGAAAGCTGTAAGCTGGGCTGCTACCTGGATCTTCATTTAAACACCACCAAGGATACTGTATGGGCAGAAGCAGGTTATGAGACTGCCATGATACAGCTGGAAATTCCTGATGTGGAAATTATAGAAGATAAAGATAGCAATAATGTTACTGCTGGCGAATTCCAGGTAACTGAAGACACCCACAATCTAATAATTGAATGCCCTGGGGATATTCAGTATACATTTAGCAAACATCTAGGAAAACTGGTTGGTGTAAGTATTGAAGGCAAAGATCTTTTAGCCGATGCTACAGAGATAACTGCCTGGAGAGCACCAACTGATAACGACAGGAGAATAAAATATCAATGGGGTCTGTTTGAAGATAACCGCAGTGGATGGAATATCAACAAACAGTTCCACAAATGCTATACAATGGACTGGGAAAAGAAAGTGGACGGATCCGTTATTGTATATGTAACTGGTAGTTTAGCTGGCGTAGCTCGTGCACCCTTTGCAAAATACAAGGCAAGTTATACCATTAACGGATCAGGCGAATTAACTGTAGATATAGATGTAGATGTCAATGAACTAAGCATATGGCTACCCAGGTTTGGCTTTGAGTTTACCATGTCAAATGCTATGGAGAACCTAGAGTATTACGGAAAAGGTCCACACGAGAACTATATAGACCTATGCCATCATGTAAAGGTGGGATACTATAAATCCACCGTAACAGATGAATACGTACCTTATATTAAACCACAAGAGCATGGCAACCATACAAATGTTAAGTATCTGCTGGTATGCGATGACGATGGGCTGGGGCTGGAGTTTAGTTCTAAGGTACCTTTTGAGTGTAATGCATCCCATTACACCTCAGAAGAGTTAACAAGAGCTCAGCACAGCTTTGAACTGGAACCAAGTGGAACCACAATAGTTAGAATCGACTACAAGGTAAGTGGTATTGGATCCAACAGTTGTGGCCCAGAGCTAATAGAAAAATACAGGTTAAAAGAGAAGGATTTCCAATACTCATTTAAAGTAACACCTGTTAAAAAATAAAAGGTGGTATAGCTTTATGGATAGCTTAGTAGAGAGATTAGTAAAGGTAGTTCCCAGTGAAAGACAAATAAAATGGCAGCAGCTGGAGTTCACGGCCTTTCTACATTACGGAATAAATAGTTTTTATGATAGGGAATGGGGGACCGGTAAGGAAGATATATCGGTCTTCCATCCCAAAAATCTGGATACAGATCAGTGGTGTGAGGCACTGAAAGCTGCTGAAATTAAAGCTTGTATTATAACCGCCAAGCATCATGATGGATTCTGCTTATGGGATACGGCCTACACAGACCATTCTGTAATGCATACACCATTTAAAAGGGACATTGTAGCAGAGCTGGCCAAATCCTGCAAAAAATACGGTCTAAAATTCGGAGTATACCTATCGCCATGGGACAGGCATGAAGAGTCCTACGGAAAAGGGAAGGAATATGATGATTTCTTCTGTGGGCAGTTAACAGAGCTTCTAACCAACTACGGGGAAATATATACTGTATGGTTTGATGGAGCCTGTGGTGAGGGTAAGAATGGCAAAAAACAAATTTATGACTGGGATCGTTACTACAAGGTTGTTCGATCCCTGCAGCCTGAAGCCGTTATTTCCATATGTGGTCCTGATGTTAGATGGTGCGGGAATGAAGCTGGGGAATGCAGAGAATCGGAGTGGAGCGTAGTACCTGCTTCTTTGTTCTCTCAAAAATATATACAGGAACATTCACAGCAGGAGGACAGTGAGGAATTCAGACAGAAAGGACTAACAGAACAGACCAAGGATTTGGGAAGCCGTGAAGTAGTAAAAGATACTGAAGAACTAATCTGGTATCCTGCTGAAGTAGATGTTTCTATACGCCCTGGCTGGTTTCATCATGATAATGAGGATGATAAGGTAAAGTCTCTTGAAGTATTAAAAGAAATATACCTTCAATCTGTAGGAGGAAACAGCGTCCTATTGTTAAATATCCCGCCCCATAGGGATGGTTATATAACTGAACAGGACAGGACAAGACTGCAAGAGCTTGGCGATTTTATAAGAAATGATTTTAAAGATAATTTAATGACATCTAATGTGACCGCCACCTCCACAGATAAAGGTACTGACGCAAAGAATATAGTTTCCCATGATGAGAGTTACTGGAAGTCTGAGGATTATATTGATGGTTGCAGGATAACAGTGGATCTTGGTCAACCAAAAGAGATAAAATACGTGGTACTCCAGGAGCAGATTCGCCTAAGTCAACGAGTAGAGTCTTTTTACGTAGAAGGGGAACTGAAAAATGGAAAGCCAAAAGTTTTATATAGGGGGACGACCATAGGTTATAAAAGGATATGCCCGATAGAACCTATAGAAGTTAGTAAAGTGCATGTTGTATTTGAAAAATTCCGCAAAAGCCCCACATTAAAACATATGGCGATATATTAGTTTTTAACCAGAAAATAATTAATTATATATAGCTAATTATAATAAGAAGGTTTCATAGGAAGCCTTCTTATTATCATTTTTAAGATATTATATTTTTAGGGATTATAAATTAAAGGATTTTTAATAATATAATTCTATCTATGGAATAAAAGTAGTTTATAATAAACCTGGCCTCCAGGAACTATACATCTAGAAACTATAACCCGATAGAAAAATGGAGGAGAATGATATGGGCGGACTTAATATAAATGGACAGGTACAGCAGACATTAGATAGAAAAATATACAAGAGTCAGGCAGACACAATACTTTGTGAAATAACAGAAAATGGTGTAAGTATT